>JAKAAD010000029.1 GCA_021802305.1 bacterium | reverse complement strand
CAGCAAAAAAGAGTTCAAAACAATGTCTTTGTGTAAAAGATCCAATTTCTCGGATAGAAACGCCTTCTTTTGATTTTTGCCCGTCCATAGCACCTCAGTTATAGTATGAAGAGTATATACTTTTTATATAACAATAATTGAAATATTATTTCAATAGTATTTTTAACTATCTATTCAATTTGAAAATTATCAATGAGACGTTCTATCTCCCTCAGAGCATCTAATAGGTCTTGAGTTTGGGCTTCTTCAGGATGAGCCTCGAGCTGTTCTATGTAGCGCTTGCATTGCGTGCATACGTTTGCAATCGCCTTCTCCCCTTCTTCTTTTCGGTAGGTAGAAGTATGAGGATGTTTCCAGTGCATTTGTTTAGAAGCATCGAGGAAGCGAAGCATGTGTTCTTGGAGCTCTTCAATGTGGGTGGAAGTTTTTACACATTTTTGAAAAGCAATACAGGCATTGCGAAAATAGCGATGTGCTTCTTCATGAGGAGGCTGTGCAAAATTGTAAGGCAAGGCCATAAGGTATGAATCTTTTCGGATAAATAACTGTTAAAAATAATTTTGTCAAAGAGTCAAACTTGTTGTTTATTAGCACGATCTTCTAATCTTTTATTTTTTATGCTTTTCGTAGCAAGACAACAGACGCAATTTTTCCGCGATGGAATGAGAAGTTCCGTGATGGCACTCGTTTTTATTTCGCTCTGCTTGGGAATCGCATGGTACTTTTGTACTCCCATATCCTTTCATAGGACCGTTGTACCTATGCTGAGAAGAGAGCAATCTGCTCCTCCTCTTTCTTTAGATGTCATTGGAACAGGAGCGCTATCTCTACAGTCCACGCAGAAGAGAGGATGGATCGCACGCGTTGTAGAATGCATTTCTATTTCTGGTATCACCACGCGACCGGATGTTGCGAAACGAAAAATTCGCATGGTCGTAGGGTCCAAAACGGTCATTGTAGAGTCAGGACAATTTCTTTACTTACGCGAAGAGGCACAAGGACATGGGTTGCAATGGAGCGAAGAGCCCACACAATTTTGGGTGAAACCCATTTTTCTTGACGGCGATGAAGTGTTGATAGAAGTGGGCCGCACTCTAGCAATGGGAACAGAAAAAGGAGAATATATCGCACATGTTGCACCTGCTGTGATGAGGAACGCGGAAGCTCTGGATCATTTGCTACTAAATGCGCGCTATCTGGGACGAGATGAGTTGTATGAACGGTTTGGGAAGGGACGAAAGGAAAACAAAAAATTGCTCTTCACCGAGGGAGGAAAGAGCTATGCCCTTTTTGTATCGCCCGGGGACTTTGTACAATATACGAGAGAAAAGTGGAGGATATCTCATGAATCTCTGGACCCTACCTCTCCACTTATGGTGGTACAAGAGGTGCAACCGGATGGGATTCTACTGCAAGGATGGGATTGCACCGGGATAGGAAGTAGTTTTTTCCATATTCCCGAAGAGACATCTTCCATTCCACCACAACGCGATTTGCTGCCCGCAAGTGCGCAAATCACTCCCACAGGATTGATTCTATGTCGTTTGGGTTCTCGACAATTTGTACTGCGCGAAGGGGATTGGTTGTTGCATACGTCGGGGAATTGGAGGTATATTCGACGGGGTTCGGACAGAAAAAAAGCATTAGAACATCAATGGAAAGGAATACTTTTCGTTTGCGATCGCGTGGAAAAAACAAAGAAAGGAATGGTCATGCAGGGAACGTTGTTCAATGAACTCCGAACATCCTACCAATGCATCTCGTTGCCCTTAGAAGAGATGAAGAAGAGAAAAAGGTGAAGAGGGATCTCGAAACAACTTGGAAAATTGATGGTTGGTTGCGGCGAATGTTCCGCCAAATATTCGTCCTTGTACTCACCTTCTGGGTTTCTCTTTATGCAGAAGAAAAAAGCGATCTTGAAGATGAGCCTTCGGAGATCGAAATCATTGCACAAGAGAATAATCAACAGCTAAAGCGTTTGCGAAAAGAGCTTGCTGATTGCTATGCACAAGCGCAAGAGCTTTGGCAAAGCAGTGAAGAGGAAGAAGTGGTGAAAGCCCTTTTAGCGCATATCCATGCTATCAAGGAAGAAATTCAGGAAATCGAAACGAATTGGCGAGAAAAGATCGCAGCTGAAGAAGGGGAAGAAGAAAAGACTCCTTGGGATCAGACACAAATGTCTCTCTTTCGATTTGTCATTGAGTATGGTTCTCAGGATTATCTATATCTTATTCCTCCAGAAGTGGCTGGGATCGAAATGAACATTACATCAGCCATACCTATTCCGCGTGCTTCATGGACGGAGCTATTGGAAATCTTCTTAGAACAGTATGGAGTGGGAATAAAAGTGCTCAATCCCTATGTGCGCTCGCTCTACCTTGTCAAGCAGGAGCCGCACTTTGCAGCAACGATCGCAACCTCAGTGCAGCAACTTGCACATCTTCCTGATCGCGCGCGTGTTTTTTTTATCTTTTCCCCTGCTCCGGAACAATGCAAGTCTTCCATGCACTTTTTCGAAAAATTCGCTGATATGCGCAACACTTTTGTATATGGAGTGGGAACGAAAATCGCGATCATTTCGTCTAAAAAAGAAATCGAAAAGTTGCTCACGCTATACGATGCAGTGTGGAAAGATGCTCAAGGGAAAACAGTGCGGGTGATTCCCGTGTCCAAGATCTCTGCCAAGGAAATGGAGCGGGTACTTCTCTCCTTTTTTGGAGAAATGGTCGATAAGGCCCGTCCCTTCAATAAGCAAGAAGGAGAATCCATTCATATCTTTGCGTTTGATCAAGGAAATGCATTAGCTTGCGTAGGTTCTAGAGAGGTTGTTGAGCGCGCAGAAAAGATCGTACGCGACACGGAAAGTCAACTGCAAAACCCGGCTGAAATGACTATTTCTCTCTATCATTGTAAACACAGCAACCCTGAAGACTTAGCGAAAATCTTGGAGAAGGTCTATCTATCCTTGGTGATGTCATCTGAGCCCAAGGAAACAGAAGCAGCCTATAAATCAACTGGCCCGCAATTCAAAGCCCCTCCGGATGGATATGCGATAACTCCTCCTTTGCCCGTTATAGCTCCCGAACTTACGCAACCCAAGAATCAAGCATCGCTGGAAATCGAAACAGGCGCTTCCGAACATTTTATCCCCGATCCAAAAACAGGAGCCATTTTAATGGTTGTTCGACGAGATATCTGCGCGAAAGTAAAGGAACTCTTGAAAAAATTGGACATTCCCAAACGCATGGTGCAAATCGAGATTCTCTTATTTGAAAAGCGTCTTCATTCCGAGAATAACTTTGGCCTCAATTTGCTCAGGATTGGATCGCACCATAATGGAGCCCGTTTTCAAACGAATAACGCGCCCTATGGAAGCGGAGTGCTTCAGTATTTGTTACACCATGGCAAAAGTGCTGCGTTCCCTGCTTATGATTTGATCATGAGTTTTTTGATGACACAAGAAGATATTCAACTCAATGCGGCCCCTTCTACGATTACAGTCAATCAAACGCCCGTTTCCATTTCCATTGTCGAAGAGATTTCGATCAACAATGGCGCCGCCCCCATTGATACGAACAAAGGCATCGCGTTTGAGAAGTCTTATACGCGTGCACAGTATGGAATTACGATCAATGTCACCCCTACGGTTCACCTCAGCGAAGAAGAGGTAGGCGATAGCGAAAAGGGATTTGTGACATTGAAGACGAATATTACCTTTGATACGACGCGTCCAAGTCCTGATGATCGTCCCCTTGTCGATCGACGCCATGTGGAAAACGAAGTGCGCATCTTAGATGGGGAGACCGTCATTTTGGGGGGGATGCGAAGAAAGACCTCTGAAGATCGAGAAGATCGCATTCCCTTTCTCGGAGACATTCCCGGGTTAGGGAAGCTCTTTGGCTCGACAAAACTTCTCAATCATAGCACTGAGATGTTCATTTTCATTACCCCTAAGATTATTTTAGATCCCAAAGAAGAGCTTCTAAAGATACGCGAACAAGAACTCAAAAAACGACCCGGTGAGATCCCGGAGTTTCTGGAAAGAATGCAAGAAGCTCTGGAAAAAGAACGCAAATGTTATTTTGCAAATGCATTAGAACAGTTGTTTAGGCGTTAATGGCGATCAACGATCTTTCCCAATTTTCTTTTGTACAAGAAAGAGTGCGCTTGTTACCCTACGCTTTTGTCAAACAAAAGCAGGTGCTTCCCGTTGCAGAAAGTAACGGCATGTTGCTTCTAGCGACTCTACGCGAAGATGATATCGAAGTGTTAGAAGAAGTGCGTTATGTAACAGGAAAAGAGATTCAAGGGATTGCTGTCAGTAAAGCTGCGCTAGATCAAGCGATTGCACACTGTTATCAACCTAAAGAGAACAAGGCACCGGAAGTCAGTACGACCATCCCATTTGCAGAGCAGAAGAATAGAGAAGGAGAATACGATCTTTTAGATCCCCAAGACGATGCGCTTTCTGTGCGCATGGTCAACGCAATTCTCCTCGAAGCAATACAACAAAAGGCATCAGACGTGCATTTTGAGCCCTTTGAACATGGGCTCTCTGTGAGGTATCGCATTGATGGTGTATTACAAAAGAGAGATGCGCCTCCTAGGGAATACCAAGCGCAAATCATCTCTCGAATCAAAGTGCTTGCGCGATTAGACGTAGCAGAGCATCGCCTCCCGCAAGATGGACGCATCAAACTGCGCGTTGGAGAAAAAGAGATAGATTTTCGCGTAAGTACCATTCCCGTTGTATATGGAGAAAGAGTCACTTTGAGAATTTTGGACAAAACGGATTTACAACTAGGCTTTGAACAGCTAGGCATGCAAAAAAACCAAGAAAGAACGTTTGTCTCATGGCTCAAATGCAGCGAAGGGATGATTCTCGTGACGGGTCCAACGGGAAGTGGAAAAACAACAACGCTCTACAGCGCCCTTTCATCCATCGCAAATAGTGCAACAAATGTGATGACGATTGAAGATCCCGTCGAATACAAATTGCAAAACATTGCCCAAATGGGAGTACAACCCAAAATTCCCCTTACGTTTGCCATAGGATTGCGTGCTATCTTGCGACAAGATCCCGATGTCATCATGATTGGGGAGATTCGCGATCGCGAAACAGCGGAAATTGCGATCCAAGCAGCGCTGACGGGCCATCTCGTGCTGAGCACATTGCACACAAACGATGCAGCTTCTGCCATTGTAAGACTTGTCGACATGGGCATTGAACCCTACTTGCTCTCTTCCACATTGATTGGAGTTGTTGCACAACGCTTAGTGCGCAAAAATTGTCCCCACTGCAAAGCAAGCTATTCCCCGAGCGATCAAGAACTCAAGGAATTGGGTTTAGATAGAAGTGCGCTTATCGATGGAGTCCTTTATCGCAGTCCGGGGTGTGCGATCTGTTTTCACACGGGCTATAAAGGAAGAAGCGGCATTTACGAAATCATGCCCTTTGTGCAAGAACTCAAACAGCAACTTTTAAAAAGTCCGGATGCATGGGAGATGGAAAAAGTTGCGCGCAGTTGCGGCATTCCTTCTCTCCGTGAAGAAGGCGCTGCATTTGTCTTGCAAGGAGGTACCTCTACGAGTGAAATTCTTCGCATGACGAGGAAAATCTAATGGATGCGTACCGATACACAGCAATCAATGCAAAGGGGGAAAAGATGCGAGGCACTATTGAGGCAGGCTCTCTTCTTTTAGCGAAAGAGCGATTGCAACGAGAAAAAGTATTGATCCTTGAACTTCATGTGCAAGAAAAAAAGAAAAGAGAGCGTCGCATCGCGGCCTCTACATTGCAACATCTGTTCAAAGAGTTGGGGCATCTTTTGCAAGCAGGCCTTCCCCTCCATGAGTCGCTCGTTGCACTACGGGACAAGACGCGCACTTCCTCCTTGCGCATACTCCTCTTTAGCCTCGCATATCAAATTCACGAAGGAAAAAGCTTTTCAGAAGCCATGCGCATGCATTCCAAAACATTCGATCCGATGATGCAGTGCACGATTCGCATAGGAGAAAAAAGTGGAGCGCTGGAAGAGACATGCCATGCTCTTGCAGCGCTTTTAGAACGAACAGAAAAAAGTAGAAAGCAATGGATGAGTGCGCTGACCTATCCTCTCATACTCGTTGCATTTAGCCTATGCGTAGTTGTAGGGCTTCTCTTGTTTGTCATCCCCTCCCTTCGAGAATTATTAGAAAATCGATCGTTGAGTCCGCTGACATCTCTAATCGTCACGCTCAGCGATTGGGCAAATGCACATCTCGTGCTCTTCTTTTCTATGCCGTGTATTCTCGGCGTAGGTTTTTCTATTTTTTTTTCTCTGAAATGGGCGAAGAGAGGGCTCTCTGCAATCCTTTTGCGCATGCCTTTGTTGAAATCTTTGCTCATCCACGGAAGTCTAGAGAGATTTTGCCGCAATGCAAGCATCTTACTCCGCGGCGGCACGCCTCTGGTAGAGACGATGATGTATGCAACAGAAGCACTCTACCCCTTCTTGCAAGTGCATTTCAAACACGTGCATGTAGCGATTGCGCAAGGGGAATCTTTAAGTTCTACTCTTCAGAGGATTTCCTATCTTCCTCCCCTTTTTTTGCGCATGATCTCTCTTTCAGAAGAGACGGGGAAAATGGCCGATGCATTTCACCATCTTGCCATTCTTTACGAAGAAGAGATGCAACAACATCTCAAGACCCTTACAGCATTATTGCAGCCGCTTCTTCTTCTTCTTTTAGGAGGAATCGTTGGGCTCGTTGTCTTTTCTATCTTGCTTCCGCTCACGGATGCAAGTGCTTTTTTTGATTGAGGTTTGCTATGCTTTTAATGATGAAAAGAAAAAAAGCAAAATCCTTCACGCTATTAGAAATCATGATTGTCATTGTTCTTATTGGGATCATTGGCACAGTTGTTGGCGTGAACATCAAAGGAAGCTTAGACAAGGGCCGTGCATTTCACACAAAGCAATGCGTGCAGCAAATCGAAAGCGTGCTCGCCATGCAAATGGGGATGGGAGTCTTGAATGGCGATCGCAAATTTCAACCCATGGATGGAGATCTCATAAAGATTCTCAAAGAATCCGGCTTAGTCAAAAAGCCTGAGGAAATGCTCCGCGATGGATGGGGCGATCCCTTCGTGATTTCCGTAGAAAAGGGCGAGATTGTCATCCGTTCCCCGCACTGGAAATGAAGAAGAGCTTTACTCTTCTAGAACTCTTTCTTGCGCTCCTCCTCATGAGCAGCATTGGCATCGCTTTGGGTCCTCATGCTGTTGCGCTCTTTCGCGATTGGGAATTTGAAAAGGACCTTTCTCATATCGCGCATACCCTTCGAGAAGCACAACTACTCGCACTTGCTTATCAAACAGATCTCGCACTGACGTTTGCATGGGATGGAAGCGCTTATACCATAACGTATACTTCCCATGAGCCCTTTCCCCCTGCTCTTTTTGATACAAGGCCACACAGATTAAAGAGTGTGAAGAGTCTTGCTCAAGGAAGCGTCCTCTTAAATCACCAAACACTTTTCATTTATGCAGATGGAAGCATCGATCCTCCAATAGTGCTGGCGCTTTTTCGATCGCGATCCGAAAATCTTACCCATCCGGATGTTGTACTCGATTGCTCGGGACGATTTTTTGTGCAAGCAAAAAAAATATTTAACAAATACAATGGGAAAATATGAAGCTCACTAGCCCGGCGTTTCAACACAATGGAGTCATTCCCTCGAAACATACCTGTGATGGGAAAAATATACGCCCGGAGCTCGTGATTGCCGATGTCCCCAAAGAAGCAGCGAGTTTGGTCATCATCATGGAAGATCCGGATGTACCTGAATTCGTGCGAAAAGACCGCATGTGGGATCACTGGGTACAATTTAACATTCCCCCTACAACAAATCGCATCCCGGAAGAAGGAAAAGTTCCCGGAGTCGCAGGGAAAAACACGAATGGCAAGCTGGGATACCAAGGGCCCTGCCCCCCTGATCGCGAACATCGTTACATTTTTAAACTCTTTGCCCTCGACAAAACCTTATCTCTCCAAGAAGGTTCCACAAAAAAAGAAGTCGAAGCCGCAATACAAGGACACATCCTTGCAGAGGCAGAACTCATTGGGCGTTACGAACGCATAAAAAAATAGGAAATTACTTATTCCATAAAAGCTTGAGGCTTCTTTCCCAAATATTAATTTTGAATGCATTGTATATAACAATTAATAATACTAACTATTTCAACATTGACAAAGAAATATTTTAAGTTTTAATGTAATAATAAAAACAGTTAATTACCTTAAGGGAGGTATAGCATGCAAAATGCAATTTGGATAGCCTCAATATTTGGCCCATTTTTAATTATCCTGGGATTATGGGGGCTCTTTTACCATGAGAATATGGTGAAAGTATTTAGCTCCATGAAAGTTTCTTCAGGGACAATGTATCTCGGTGAAATAGCGAACCTATTTCTTGGGATTGTGATCCTTAGCGTCTATTTCCAATGGGCCTGGAATTTGGCAATTTTTGTCACCTTGTTAGGATGGATCATGATTGCTCGAGGTGTCGTCGGACTTTTTCTGGGGCAAACTTGGGGAAATATATTAGCGAATGAGCCTTGGCAACGAGTACGAGGATTAGTCACTCTGTTATGGGGAATTGTCCTTACGTGGTTTGCTTGGGGTAGTCCTCATTTTTCATAAGAAAGAACTGTTGCAACGACTCTTTCCAACCCACCCAGCACTAAGCCTATTGGGCAGATGTGCCGGGTGCGTTTGGGGAAGCAGTACAAGGCTCCCCAAGAAAGCATTCTTTTTTTATCCCCTTTTCTACTGTGTCTATTTTCAGCAGATGGAATGAACATCACAGCTGCATGATCAGTTCGCATTTTGCATGGATCCTTCTTGATTAGAAGTACTCCATTGCACTCGAAGCGATGGCAACCCTATCGATAAACGGATAGAGTTGATTTCTCTCTTTACGTGTGTCTGGCAGATCTTCAAAAGCTAGAAGTAGTGAAGCATTTACTGGTAGTGAAAAACTCATAGGTGTCTCCACGGTATGCACAAAACAAAAAGAACACAGCTATAAAGAATTATTTGTAAGAGAATTCCTCTTCCCTGGTTGACAAAGAAATTCTTTGCCGCTTAATGTGAGAATTAACCTACTAATTATTTAAGGAGGTAAAAAGCATGCAAAATGCAATTTGGATAGCCACAATATTTGGCCCATTTTTAATTATTTTGGGTATGTGGGGATTATTTTATCATGAAAACATGGTAAAAGTATTTGGTTCGATGAAAACTGTTCCGGGAGCGATGTATCTCGGAGAGATCGCGAACATATTTTTAGGGATTGTGATCCTTAGCGTATATTTCCAATGGTCTTGGAGCTTAGCCATCTTCGTTACGTTGCTAGGATGGGTCATGATTGCGCGTGGAGTCATTGGACTCTTTATAGGACAAACCTGGGGAACTATCTTGGGAAATCCTACTTTTCAAAGGTTGCGAGCTCTCATAATATTGTTATGGGGAGTTGTCCTTACCTGGTTTGCTTTTGGCGGCCCCAACTTTCCATAAGGAGACCAAAAGAAGCTTCTTTTTGTGAATGCGCCGAACGAGATGCTCAAAGCATCGAAGCGGCGCACGCACTCTCTTTAAGAAAGAAAGTCACGTTATACATCGATGAATTCAAAAATTGATTTTTGGCTATATCAGCTTGCAGCACATTTGTAGCTTTTGCTTGCGGCTTGTGGAGTTTTGTAGAATTTATGTGCATAAATTTTGTAACTGGCTCTAATAAAAGGCATCGAGTATAAATGAGTGAACCATGTGGTTTACTCACAAAAAACTTTTTTCTCTTCTCCTGAGTATGGCTCTTATGTTGGGTGTGGATGCCTATGCTGAAGAGCCCTACGCACTATTTTCTCAACTAAAGAAAAAGCAACCCTATTGGCGCCCTACGATCATTCAATATCATCCCGATGGGACGCCGCGCGAAACGCTCTTTTTTGAGAAAAAAAAGGAAGAGTACGCTCCTATGAAGCATCTCTTTTTTTATCCCAATGGAGCGACGCAGAAAGAAATGGATGTCATAGAAATTGAAGAAAGTGAACCAGGATATTCCATCTGGCAAGCGACCATTGTCCCCCACGGAGTTAGTGTCTCTTTTTTCAATAATGGCAATGCTGAATCCATAGAAATGTACGATAGAGGTCTCTTGCATGGGGATGTAGTTTATTTTTATCCAGATGGAAAGAAACGCCTTTCTTGTCACTTTGTTCAGGGGAAAAAGGGGGGCACATCGCATTCGTATTACGAAGATGGACTTCTTGCTGAAGAAATCACCTATCAAGATGGAGAGATTGTAGGTGAAGTAAAACGGTTTTACCCAAGCGGTGCTCGCCTAAGCAGTGTGAACTATCTTCATGGCATTCCCGATGGTCTTACATTGGAATGGTATGAAAGCGGAGGCATTAAAGCACAAATGCATTACTTGAAAGGATTGTTGCATTCCAAGGGAAAAGATCCCGCTCGCCTATTGTATTACGAAAATGGCGGGATTCGAGAGATTCAAGATTTTCTTCAGGGTCAGCCAACAGGAACGCACATACAGTATCACGAAAATGGCAAAGAGAGTTTCCGCGTAGGGTACAAGCACGGGAAAAAACATGGAAAGGAACAATTCTTTGGCTTGGATGGCAAATTGCTGGGCGAAGGAGAATACCGTGAAGGTACTCCTAGGGGAAAACACTGGAAAAAAACAGAACAAGGGCAGATCACCTATTTAGCAGAGTATGACGATGAAGGTTCGCTCATAGAGCCTGTTGTTGAATGGACACCCAAAGGAATCAAGATCAAAGAGAGCTTCATTGCAAATGGGGTTCGTCAGGGTCCTTACCGCGAATGGTATGAAGATGGAACGCCTAAAATTGAATACTATTACGAACAAGGAAAAAGAGAGGGAGAACAAAAAGAATTTTATCCTTCAGGTAAGCTCAAAACACGCGATCACTTTAGCCAGAATGTGCAAGATGGATGGCATGAAGAGTGGACAGCAAATGGCCAACTTACCACGCGCTTTCTCATGACAAATGGATTAAAACAAGGAGTCGCAAAAACGTGGTATGAAAACGGGCAACAAAAAACAGAAGAGTCTTTTGTACAAGG
>JAKAAD010000028.1 GCA_021802305.1 bacterium | reverse complement strand
ACTAGGGGTTTACTATTTCCCTAAAGTAGGCTCTCTTTTTTCTCTTGGAGTTGGCGGCTGCTCGTTTCAGGGCTGACACGCATTAAAATGTTAGTTTTGGCAAATGGTACGACCAATGGGAGGAACTTATGATCGTATCTGATTTTACGGAGTCCCTAGCCGAACTTATTGGGGATTCAATTCAATTACTTCGAAGTTGCCCCATTTTTAGTTGAAACTCTTTTGGCTCCAACCGGCACTTAAGCGGTTATCATCGCATGTATACCGTTCGTGATTGAAAAATTAGTTTGATAAAAATTTAGCTTTACATGCACCACGTTAAGCATAGTGTTCCTGAGTGATCATGAACGAACTCAACTCATAGCCCAACTTCGGCATTGAGCAGAGTTGTACCAAGCTATCTTTGCGCCATTGTCCTGCCGGATGAAGGGTTCTTGATATGTTTCTGCGCCCATGTCGATGAGGCAAACATCGATTCTATGGGATTCGCTGCATATAGCGTTCTACGAAGAAGAGGTGGCACTTCAAGGCGATGTACTGTCAGCAGCTCTTCTTGATACTCTTTCAGAGAATTGGCTGCTGAGGGATGGATCCTTTCTCACCATTCCTCCCACTTTTTGAGCTCTGTTCGTGCATCTTCGTAACTGTGACAATGGATCGCATTCCGGAATCGCAAGAGCTTTGCGTCACGGTACTTCTCCGCTAGGTGGTTCTGCATGTTACGATCTTTCTGGACTGCGCACCCTCTGAAAATAGTTCGAAAGCACTGGGGGATAGAAAGTAGGCTTCATAGGATGCTAGATGTCTGTTTTCGCGAAGATCAATGACAACATCGAGCAAAAATGGGAGCAGCAAATTTAGCCGTGTTGCGCAAGATTGCTAGCACCATTCTCAGTAAAATTAGATCCGAGGATACCAGTAACGTATAAGATGATGGCTTTGGCAACCTCTGAACAATTTAGGGAACGTTTTACCAATTTTGAATTTTAATGCGTCAGATAGGGCTTTTGTGGAAAAGGAGATTAGGATATACTCTGCCTTCAATTCACTATACACATAAAAGCTAAGAGTAGATGTCACCCATGGCAGTAGTTGAAATTCCAGAGGCTCTAAGAAAAGAGCTGTTAAAATTTTTAAAAGCGCATAAGAAAGTCGATCTCATTACGGCTTATCTCTTCTATTTGGAGAAAAAATTCCGTGTTCATCCAGTGCTCTTCTTGCGCGATAAAACCATTTACCAAAGCCAAGAAGATCTCATTAAGACATTGGAAGCACAGGGAAAACTATGGCGCGAAACGGAAATTAAAATTCAATACGGAGAAGAGAGTGTGAATGAGCAGACAAAGAAGGTCTATATTTGCCCATTTACAGGAAAAGTGTTTGGCGATAATACGCATCCCAATCCACAAGATGCCATCTACGATTGGGTAGCCAAATGTCCGGAAAACAAAGAGCGCGTCAATGGATTGCGGGCAAAGCGATTTTTTGTGTCTGAAGATCCTGAAGTGATCAAAAATTACATCATAAAGCGAAAGGCGCCCATCACGAAAACAGTCTATTCTTCAGTTGTTACTGGAAAGTTGTTCAATAGCAAACAAGCAATTATCGACGATCTCGTAAAAAATCAGGTGAAGGCTCTTCCTTTGGAAGAAGTGCCAAATCAAAATCGCTTTCAGATCGAAAGCAATTTCTTAGCTTTTATTCAGACGCAATTGGGCGATGGCATTATCAATTCCTTCATAGAAAGCCTTGCACAGCATGATGAGTTTTCATCCTATGTCGACGATTGGCTCGAAGAACCCAAATGATCCCCTTTTTCTCGTCTTCTGCAAAAGAGACGCATGCGATAGGAATCCACATAGCAAAGGCCCTTTTTGAAAAAAGAGTAGTGGCCCTTTTTGGAGATTTGGGAGCAGGTAAGACTACATTTGTGCGCGGTTTTGCCGAAGGAGTGATGGGCAAAAAAGCACAAATGGTCTGCAGCCCTACGTTTAATTATCTAAACATCTATCAAGGGAAACGCGTTTTGTATCATTTTGATCTGTACCGGTTGCCCAATGAACGAGAGTTTTTGATCGCTGGATTTGAAGAAATGCTTGGAGAAGAACTCTGTTGCATTGAATGGCCTGAAAGAATCCCAACTCTTTTGCCAAAAGATGCTGTGCGCATCCGTTTTGCGCATCAAGGAAAAACAAAAAGAGAAATTCGCGTGGAGAACTTGGCGTCTGTCGTTGCATTCAACGTATAGCGATTTTCAGGCTCTTTTATCCGGCAAAATCACCTCAAGTCTAAATGCAACGGCAGGTACATGGGCGTTTTTACTCGTGTTTGGTATACAATAAAAGGCAATGGGAAACCTCGCTGAAGATGTTTTTGTTTGTTTAGATTGTGAAACGACGGGGCTTGATCCGGCAGAAGATCGCATAGTAGAAGTCGCTCTCGTTCGGTTCACTCTTTCGAAGATATTAGATCGCTTTGAAACGCTCATTGATCCGGAATGTGCAATTTCGGAGACATCTATGGCCATCCACCACATTACAGATCAAATGGTTCAGGGAAAGCCAAAGATTCAAGAGGTATTGCCAAAGATTCTCTCTTTTATCGATCGATATATTCTTGTAGGACATGGCATCTCTTTAGACGTTGCCTTTTTAAGTGCAGCTGCAAAACGCCATCAAATTCCTTGCACCTTGCACGAATGCTCTTTTTTAGATACGTTGCGCCTTGCGCGGTTATATGGAGAAAGCCCTGTCAATTCTCTAGAAATGCTTAGACAACATTTTAATATCTCAGAAGAAGGG
Source organism: bacterium (assembly GCA_021802305.1). Taxonomy (GTDB): domain Bacteria; phylum Chlamydiota; class Chlamydiia; order Chlamydiales; family Rhabdochlamydiaceae; genus JAKAAD01. The sequence continues at coordinate 8,586 of JAKAAD010000028.1, read as the reverse complement.
GCCCATCGCGCTTTGAACGATGTCGTCGTGAATATTGAGGTATTTAAGTTTTTAACTAAGAAGTTCACGACAACAGAGCAAGTGCTCAACAGGTTGAAAAGCCCGATTCTCTTAAAGACAATGCCTCTTGGCAAATACAAAGGAAAGGCGTTTTCAGAAATCCCCGTTGAATATTTGAGCTGGGCAATGAAGCAAAAATTCGATCAAGATTTGCTCTTTTCTTTAGATACCGAACTCAAACGGCGCAGGAGAAAAAAGAGTTTTGTCTAAGAAATTGCGATTACAAGATGTAGATGTGAATGGAAAAAAAGTCCTCATGCGCGTTGATTTCAATGTGCCACTCACAGTAGAACGGAAAGTAGCAGATGAGACGCGCATTCGCGCTGCATTGCCTTCCATTCGATATGTTTTAGATAGAGGAGGAAGTCTCATCTTGATGAGTCATTTAGGGCGTCCTAAGAAAGAAGATCCAGCATATTCACTTGCACCGTGTGCAGAAGTTCTAGGATCGCTTCTTGGAACACGTGTGACAATGGCAAAAGATACCATAGGACCTTCCGCAAAAGAGGCAGTCCATGCATTAAAACCCGGGGAAGTGCTCATGCTTGAAAACGTGCGGTTTTCTCCAGCAGAAGAAAAGCCAGAGCAAGATGTCTCCTACGCGAAAACACTCGCTTCATTTGGGGATATATATGTGAATGATGCCTTTGGGACAGCGCATCGCGCGCATTCCTCGACTGCGGTCGTTGCGCACTATTTTCCTGGGCGTGCAGCTGCTGGGCTACTCATGCAAAAGGAGCTAGAAGTGTTGGGCGCGCTTCTCACCTCTCCTCAACGGCCATTTATGGCGATCATTGGAGGGGCAAAGGTTTCGTCCAAGTTGGGCACTCTTTCTGCTCTTCTTCGGAAGGTGGATCAATTGTTGATTGGAGGGGCGATGGCTTCCACTTTTTTGAAAGCCGAAGGGAAAGAGATAGGAGATTCATTCTATGAGTCAGCACAACTATCCGCAGCTCGTGCTTTGTTCGATGAGGCTACTACTCCCATTACCCTCCCCATCGATCTTGTCATTGCAAATGCAATTGAGGCAGGTGCAAAAAAACGCGTTGTAGATATACAGGAAGGGGTTCCCAAGGGATGGAGGTGTGTGGATATAGGCCCAAAGACTCTTAAAGAATGGGGGGAACAGATGAAACGGGCGAAAACGATCTTTTGGAATGGCCCTGTCGGTATTTTTGAAATCCCAGATTTTGCCCAAGGGACTCAGCAGCTCGCAAAGATGATTTCAGAACTTTCAGCAATTACTGTGGTGGGTGGAGGGGACTCTGTAGCAGCTGTACAAGAGCTCCATCTTCTTGATCGCTACACCCATGTGTCTACAGGAGGGGGGGCTACACTGGAGTATATCGAAAAGGGGGAACTTCCTGGGATAGAAGCTCTTTCTGATGCGGTTTAATCCTATAAACCTCTGTGTATGAGAAGCCATTCGGCGAAGCCATATCCCACAAATGCCACAATCATCCCTAAAAGGATCGTGACATAGGTGCCTTTGCGAGAGACGTAGAGGAATTGTGCTGCATAGAGAGAGAAAAAAAAGAAGAGGGCATCGATAGAAAAGGAGAGGCTGGTAGGAATTAGCATACTCGACCCCATACAGCCACAAGGCATGCCATTTTTTAACCAAAAGAGGGTATAGCCTGTATAGAAAGCAAACATTTGAGACATCGTGCTCCACATCCACCATTTCTTACAAAAGAGGAGAATGGGAACGAGTAATAGAGCTTCAGCTCCTCCTACCCAGCGATCAAGGATAGGGAATGCTAGAGAAGGGTAAACAATTTTTCCAAATGCCGCAAGAGCGATAAAAGCGGACATAGGAATGGCGATGCTATAAGGGATTAAAATTTTTGCTGTCATCTTAATAGGAGGCATTTTATAAATTGTCATTAATATTACTAATAACTGGTGCGCAATTTTTAGAACACTCTTTTTAATTAAGAAACGCAATATGCTATACTGAAAATATGAATGGGATCGTGGAATGGATAACTAGCTATGCGCAGCATGCGCATTGGCTGCTTTTTGGGTTGACGTTGCTTGCAGGGGTCAATTTGCCTGTGAGTATAGACCTCGTCCTTTTTTGTGCAGCGTTTCTTTCTGCACGGTTTGTTCCCGAACACACGGTCCTTCTTTTTTTGAGTACCTTGCTTGGGTGTTATTTATCCGGATGGTGTGGCTATTGGTTTGGCCGATTGCTCTGTCCCTACCTCGCAAAAGTACGAGTATTTTCTTGGTTATTGAAGGTAGAGCGTTTGGAAAAGGTACGGAAATTTTACGAAAAGTGGGGGGCTCCCGCATACATCATTGGGCGGTTTATCCCCTTTGGGGTACGAAACTGCCTCTTCATGTCGAGTGGGCTCAGCAAGGCGCCTTTCAAGAGATTTGCTCTGATCGATGCCGTAGGGTGTTCTCTTTGGTGCAGTACAATGTTTTTTCTATTCTATACTCTATCTCGAAATTACGAAGTGCTTTGGCATTATCTTAAGGTATTCAACCTCGTAATCTTTCTCTTTTTCGGTGTGACCGTAATCGCGATTATCTGGTATAAAAGTAGAAAAAAACGTCGCGATACCGACGTGTCGTAACATGTATGTTGAGCTTGTCGAATAGTATTACTCTTTTGAGAGCTCCTCTTGCGCTACTCTTTCTTCTGGATCATATAGGATTGCGCTTGGGGGTTATCTTTCTTGCCATGATGACGGATAGCATCGATGGGTATCTTGCTAGGCGCCGGCGCACGACGTCGCGTTTTGGAGCTATCTTGGACCCTGTGATGGACAAATTTTTTGTCATGTTCGTTCTTGGTGTCCTTTTATCTGAGCATAAACTTGCCCCATGGCAAGCGTGCGCAATGATCAGTCGCGATTTCTCCCTTCTTGCCTTTGGCCTCTATCTCAGTATATCAGGGCTTTGGCAGGGGTATGAATTTCGAGCCATCCGATGGGGAAAAATTGCAACGGCATTGCAATTTTTTGTTCTCATTGCACTCACCCTTGGGATGCACTTCCCCGGTCTCTTTTATTTAGTATTCGTTCTATTCGGTTTATTAGCCTTCAATGAACTTTGGAGCATGAAAAAAGCTGCTCAGCATTAGGAGAGCTTACCGGTATATATAGCTTTAGGAAGCCGATCTTTTAGCTCAATCGTCATGGGTTGTCCCATATAGAGCACTCCTGCTTTTGCTAATGATTCTAAGGCTAAGATGAGAATCTCTTGGCGAAATGCATGGAAGTCCTCATAGCGCGTTTGCAAGGTATAGAGGTCGAGATCTAAGCGCAGGTCATTTTTTCCTTCTATAGAGAGGGAGACAATGAGGGGTAATTCTGTGTCGACATCGGGATGCGCATACAATGTTTCTCGAATCTTTGCACAAAGATCTTTTAACTGGGAAGGTTCCACGTGATACAGAGGGATTTGCTCTTTCAGGCGGCGGTGTGTCATGCGCGATATATTGACCACGACAATTTGTGCAAAGAGCAAATTAGGTAAATAAACCGGTCTTTTATCTCGATTGCGGAGGGTAGTGAGATACCACCCAATTGCTTCTACTTGCCCTTCAATGCTGTGTTGCTGAATCTCGATCAAATCGCCGACAACAAAAGGGCGATTGATCACGAGCATGAGGCCACCAAAAAAGTTGGCAATGATGTCTTTTGCAGCAAACCCGATGATGGCAGCTCCAACACCCCCAAATGCAATGAGCGCGCCCATATTGAGTCCCCATATTTGCATCATGATCATGCCGGTGAGGATGCCAATACTAGCAGTGATCAAATTTCCCACAGTATGGACAAAAGAGACATCGACGTTTTTGTCCTTATTTTTTCTCAGGAAATGTCTTTGGAGTATGCTCTTCCAACGCATCAAGATCCAACTCGCACAAAAGAGAGCGCTTGTTGCACGGAAGGCTCCAAGGTATTCACCAAAAAAAGAGATGCCGAAGTGCTTGACCAGCATTTCAGCAACGAGTGTGAGGCCCAAGATCCACAAAAGGATTTGGCAGGGGAGTAAAAAAATCGCATCGATGTCTGTTTTCCAATTATGAGGATTGGTCAAAGATCGTTGTCGTATATGCCGTACGATCTTTTTTAAAAGGATATGAACAAGGAGCAACACTCCAAGCCCAAAAACGACCTCCAAGAGCCAAAGATTCATAGAGACAACTGTAGAAGGAAGGAAAAAACAAATCATTACTTCATTGTAATAGGTATACGCAAAATGTGCCATCCCTTAAAATCCGGAGCATGGACGATCAAAAAGAATCTGTATTTCTGGCCTCCGTTCGCGCGTTTTTTAAGACGTTGTTGGGAACATGGGGAATTGTCGTTGCTTTGGGGATTGTGTTAGTGATCACCGGTGTTGTTCTCAAACCTTCCATGAATGCACCCAAAACGCGACTGACGATTGCTCCAAGCACAAGTGGAGATATCTCTTTGCTTCCTAGTTCTTCACCAGTGATTCTAAAAATGAATATTCATGGCATTCTCGGACAAGGGGCTCTCACTCGTGAATCCTTTGAGGCGATTCTCAGCGAATCGCACAGTGGAGTGCTTGCCAAGGATCGAGTGAAGGCCATTTTGCTCGATATTAATACCCCTGGTGGATCTGCCACGACGAGTGATTCTCTATATCGAGCTTTGATGGAGTATAAAAAGAAATACAATGTTCCCGTTTATGCATTCATCGATGGAATGTGTGCATCCGGAGGGATGTACGTTGCCTGTGCAGCGGATAAAATTTTTGCAACACATCCTAGTGTCATAGGTTCAGTGGGCGTTATTTTGGGCCCAGCCTTTAATGTATATGATTTGATGCAAAAGATCGGAGTACAGGCGCTAACGCTCACCGAAGGAAAAGACAAGGACATGCTCAATCCGTTCCGTCCGTGGAAAGCAGGAGAAGATGCATCCTTGCAACATGCGATCGCAGCACTTTACGAGCAGTTTGTGAATATTGTCACAAAGTCGCGCCCTAAGATCTCGCAAAGCGACCTTGTCAATGCATATGGAGCACAAGTCTATATTGCAGATGAGGCAAAGGAGCTTGGGTACATCGATGAGACAGTTCAAAGTGCATTTGAAGTCATCGATGCATTGGCAACGGAAGCCAACATCCCCAAAGAAAAGGTCCAAGTGATTCTTTCACAGTCATATCATTCATTGATTGCAGGGTGGTTTGATGAGAAAGCACCTCTCCGTTCTGGCAAGCACACCCATCAGATCCAACTTTTCCCTCCATTAGATCCAGAACTCTCAGGACAACTTCTCTACTTGTACCCACAAGGGCTGTGAGATTTTGCGAGTGAGAACAATTGCCGGTTTGATGTAGCAAACCAAAGAAGATTTCGATGTGATGATCGCCAAAATCAAGATGACATGGATGGAGTTTCTGCCTCTGCAAAAAGCTTTGGAGAGGCATTTCGACACGGAATTTGGCATTTCAAAGTCATCGCTTTCGAGATATTTGGTTGTATCAACAACGCAAGAGCTGCAGGCAGGCATGGAACGAACGTTCGAGAATGTTGAGCCATTTGCGCTCTTTAAAGATGGTTCCCATGATGGAGAAGAAACATGCATGCTGCATTAGGAATGGATACGAAGGGATTCAAACGAGCCCTTGGATTGTGACAAAAAGCAACAGAGAATCATGCCATGTGCCAAGAGCGGCGAGGAAATTGAATGCGGATTCAAGGAAAAAGGAACCACAACCCATCTACTGGTAGATAGAAACGGTTCTCCTGTCGCTCTGACAAGCACAGCGGCGAAATGGGGACGAGCGTTAACAAGTAGAGCCATTGCTCGGCAGAGTGCACGCGAGGATGACGAATGTGCAGGAACGGCTTGGAATGATTCCTATTTTTGAGGCAGATAAGGGTTACGACGCCGACGAACTGAGACACAAGTTACTCAAAAGGTAGGTTTTTCTCTGGATTTGTAGACGAAAAAAACCTGGAAAAACGACAGAAAAAATAACATCCATTTTGAAGAGAATGAGGTGGAAAGTAGAACGTGCGATTTCTTGGTTGCAGAGAAAATTCAGACGAATGACTGTTCTCTAGGAAAGGAGAACGCGTTCTTGGGGAGGTCTTTTGACCTTTGGACTGATAACTGTTGGGATGGATAGATTACTGGGATAGGCTCATGTTGTTCAGCAACTCCTTTGATCATTTTGTGCAGCAAAAGACCTTTCCATCGATTTTCAACCACTTGACGCTCATAAGCCCTCGAGAATGCCCTTTCTCCGAACAGATTCTTATAGCGAGAAAAGGCTCTCTCCACGAAGAGCCGCACGACTATAGCCTGATCATTTTACTCAGATGGATCTAGCGATCTTAATACATTCCAAAAATCCCAAGAATCGATGCGTGCTCTACCAAAAAATTGCAAGAACGCTTTATCTCGCAAAACAATGGCACAAAGATGGCTTGGTACAACTCTGCTCAATGCTGAAAAGAAGTTTCGACGTATTCTGGGATACCTTGGTATGGGTAAAGCGAGGAAAAAATATCTCGAACAAGAAAGATACATGCTATGCTATCCGCTGCAGCGCAGGTTGGAGCCACAGAAATTTCAACTAAAATGAGGGCCAACCTCGATTTTGCAAATTCAATCTACCCAATGCAAGACGTCTTGAATGATCGACCATCGCGGCTTATAGGGAATGATGATTTCTGTCTTTCCTTGAATCCATAATTCAAATTGCTGCTTGCGAAAGAGATCTGCTTCTTTGAGGGCAAGCCAAGAATTCAACATGTCAATAAAGCGTTGGTTGTTTTTGGGGACGCCATAGCATAAGAGCAGATTCCCAAGAGCCGGTTCCGGCAAGACGATAGAATAGCCTTTATGCAAAATCATCCAGGCAAGGGCTTCGTATTCGGTCCAAAAAAGTGCGACGTCTCTTCCTTGCGTTTCAAATTCTTCTAGGGACTTAAGAGGGAGAATCTTTTCTTCGGGGAAGTGTTCTCGTGCTATCTTTTCAAGGCTTGTTCCTTGAATAACAGCAATTTTTAGCAGAGGATGGTCCTCGATGTTTTCAATAGAGGAAAAAGCCTTGCTGCGATTGTTTTTTGCAATGAGCACAATGCGCGGTGACATGTATGCATGTGTAAAGAGGGCGCCGGGAAGTCGCGATGCATCGATATGGAATGCGGACATGACAATATCGTAAAGATGGGAGTTGAGTTCTTCATCAATACGCATGTGATTCATTGGAACGAGCTCAATGCGTACGCCTAAATCGTAGGCGAGTTCATAGGCGTAAGCAATATCGTAACCTACTACTTGATCTTCGACATTGTAAAAGCAAAAAGGGGCTGTATGAGGGTTATACCCTACGCGTAATGTTTTCGTTTGTAGGATTTCATCGAGAAGATCTCCATTCATCGTTCTAGGAGTTGGTGGCGTCTTATGCACTTTGATAGGGATGGTAGAGCTAATGCTGAGTTCATAAATGCTTTTGGTTTCATTTTTGATTTCGGGCAAAGGGTGTGACCATCTGAGAACAATGACCAAGATGCCGATGGGAATAAAGATGAGAGCAAGATTGGAAATGAGCTTTTTAAATTTGGGCCGGATGCGTCCGCGGCAAGAGAGAATGATGAAAAGGGAGAGCGAAGAAATTTCTACGGCAGAAAGCATCGATTGAAAGCCGGAAGTAAAAGGCATGGTCGTCAAAAAGAGTTTAACGGCATCGATGGGCAAGCCCAAGGAGTTGAGAATGAACGATAGGCTATTTACCCAAGCTCCGAGGCCGACAGAACCTAGTCCCGTGAGAAATGTAGTGAGAAAGAGTTGCACTTGTGATGAACCGGAGAGGGGCATGTTGTAAAAAATCGAGACAAAGAAAACAAAGACAGCAACGAATAAAGATGCGAGGGGAAGGTTCATGACGATGGAAACAATCCCTTGTACTTGATTGGGGGCCTGTTCGTTGGAAGGATCGAGAAGGAGCGCTTCTTTTTTCAATAATTCGATGATGTAGGGCAGAGCTACGATGATGACATTCGTCGTGTACACAAGGAGAAGGATGGGGAAGATTTGTTGAAACCATTTATATGCCGGGATAGAAGTAAACATGGCAACCAAGCGAGGAAAAATCCAAAAGACGGTAATGCAAATGCCTAAGACATAGAGAAGCACATACGTCCCCATTTGCTTAAATGTATCTAGATGAATCGTTCCTGCTTGATTCGCAAGAATGAGAAATGTTCCTAGTGGGGTAATGCGAGCAATCCAGCCTGTCATTTTAGTGAGGGCATCCACAGCAGTGCGTAGATTGATCATGACAACTTCTTGGGTCTTTAACATGATGAGGGCGATGCCGAATGCAAGAGAAAAAATCACAATGGCAGGTACGATATTTTGCGTGAGCGCAGCAAAAATGTTTTCAGGGATGAGAATACGTGCAAAGTTGAGTTTGGGAATTTCCAGAGAAGGGTATCCGCCATATTGAAAAGAAGTAGAGCGGGGAAAGAGAGTGTAGATCATGTAAATGATAAAGATATTGATGACCCATGCCATGAGGATG
>JAKAAD010000027.1 GCA_021802305.1 bacterium | reverse complement strand
CGAGCCTTGTAACCCACACAAGAGTAGAACAGCAGGCTTTCCTTTGAGAACAAGAGAGGATTCATCTCCTCCCATAAGTTGAATAAGCTCTTCGTGAACGATATTGACGAATTGTTGCCCGGCTGATACAGCTTGAAGGACTTGCGTGCCCAACGCCTTGTTCTTGACTCGATCGACAAAAGATTGTGCTATAGAAAAATGAACGTCTGCTTCCAATAATGCAGCACGCACGTCGGCCACAGCTTCCGCAATATTTTTTTCAGTTAATTCTTTTTTCCCTAGAAACCCTGAAAAAAGGCTCTGAAATCTCTTTGTAAGGCCGGTAAACATTTGGTTACAAATATAGAGAGGATTTTAAACAAATTCAATAAAAAAGAAGCGATCTTGCCCTGACCAATCGCGTTCCAAACAGGGAGAATGCCAGTGAGGCTCCGTAAAAAGAGAGCGAACGCTCTCCCCTTGAGATGCCCCTATTTCTAAAAAAATTTGTGCGCCGGGATGAAGATAGGGTGGCATTTCCTGAGCAAGTCTTCGATAAAAATGAAGACCATCTCTCCCCCCCAACAAGGCTTCTTTAGGCTCAAATTCTTTCACAGATCGATCAAGAAAGGCAAATTCTTCTTCCGATACATAAGGAGGGTTAACGAGTACGATATCTGCTTTTTGTCCCAAAAAAGGGGCAAAGAGGTCTCCTTGGTAAAAAATTCCTTCAATTTCATTCTTTTTCGCATTTTCTTTTGCCACATTCAAAGCGCGATCTGAAAGATCAGAAAAAGCTACCTGAAGCTGTGGCATTGCTTTCTTGAGGGCAATCCCCATTGCTCCTGACCCGCAACAAAGATCCCAAGCAACCTTTGCAGTAGGTTTGCTTTTTTTGCACACGTACGAAAGCAGTACTTCTGTTTCCGGTCGCGGGATGAGTACATCGGGAGAGACTGAAACCGTGCAATGAAAAAAAGGAACCTCTCCTATGATATACGCAGGGGGTTCGTGAGTTGCTGCACGCTTCAATAGTGGTCGAAGCAGTGCAAGTTCGCTCTCCTTTATGGGTTTATCGTATTGCAAATAAAGATCCATGCGAGAGCAATGAAATGCATGCGCCACGAGCTCTTCTACCACGCGCCTTGCATGCGTTACTCCCTTTTCCTGCAACCACTCTGTACTCTTTCGCAATAGATCCATCAGATTCATACTTTATGCCGAAAATGCTGCACGAGGGCTTCTGTCAATGCATCGAGATCTCCACTCATAATAGAATCTAGTTTGTGTAGCGTGAGGTGAATGCGATGGTCAGTAACTCGATTTTGTGGAAAATTATACGTGCGAATGCGTTCAGATCGATCCCCGGTTCCAATTTGTGCGGCACGCAATGCTCCTCTTTCTTGTTCTTCTTTTTTTCTCTTCTCTTCTGCGAGAACTGTCATCAAGTGGCGCATTGCCTTTTCTTTGTTTTTATGTTGACTTCGCTCTTCTTGACAGGAAGCAGTGATACCGGTAGGAAGGTGCGTAATCCGCACTGCAGAATCCGTCACATTGACATGTTGCCCTCCCGCACCAGAAGAACGATAGGTGTCGATTTTGAGATCTTTAGGATCGAGCACAATCTTTTCCTGCTCATCCGGCTCTAGTAGTACAGCTACAGTAACGGCAGAAGTATGGATACGACCTTGCGTTTCTGTTTTGGGAATGCGCTGTACGCGATGTGTCCCTGCCTCGTACTGCATGAGTCGATACACATTATGACCGGAGATCGCCACAACGTAATCTTTAAACCCCCCAAGGTCCGAATACGTTTCAGAAAGCACTTCCCATTTCCATCCCTTTTTTGCTGCATAGAGCTGATACATGCGCACGCAATCTGCAACAAAAAGAGCTGCTTCAGCTCCTCCTGTTCCCGCACGTATTTCTAAAATGATAGAGCGATGATCTTTTGGGTCAGGAGGAATCAATAATTGATCTAGCGAATGTTTTGCAGCAATGGTTTCACTTTCCAAAGCCTTAAGCTCTTCGCGAACAATCGCAAGAAATTCAGGGTCTGTTTCCCTTTCTAACAATACTTCGTTGTCCGATCGACGCTTTTCTAAGGACTCTAAGCGTTGCCAAGCTTCTTTAATTTCAGAAAGATGCGCATGTTCTTGCACAAGCATGCGATACCTTTCTTTATCTAAGAAAATCTCGTCTTGACCTAGAAGAGTTTCAATTTCTTGTAGGCGTTGCAGAACTTGGTGTATATCAAGAACCTTCACGCTTTTTTCTTACGCGCTTTACAGGAGTGACCGGTTTTTTGGGTTCTTCTTTTTTCTCTTGCGCCTTTTTTGCATATTTTTTCACAAATTTATCGACGCGACCTTCCGTATCAATAAATTGCTTTGCTTTAGTAAAAAAGGGATGTGATGCAGAAGAAGTAGGTACTCGGACCATTGGATATTCCTTTCCGTTGTATTCGCCTTTTTCTTTGGGTTGTAGGGTACTTCCACAAAGAAACTTCGTCCCTGTTGATGAATCGACGAACAATACTTCTTGATATGGCGGATGGCCTGTTTTTTTCATGATAGCCTCTTGTGATGGTTACTTGCGCAGGTTGAGTCGGGTAATGAGCGTTTGATACCGTCGCGTATCTGTGGAATTGAGATAGTCAAGGAGTTTGCGCCTCTGAGCAACGAGTTTCAACAAAGCCAAGCGGGTTGCAATATCATTGGGGGCTCGCTTCAGATGCTCGGTAAGCTCCTCTATTCTTTCCGTGAGGAGAGCAATTTGCACATCTGCAGAACCCGTATCTTTGTCGTGTAATCGATACTTTTTCGTGATTTCATCTTTTGTCTCTTTATTTAAAGACATAACACTCCTTCAATGGCTAATGAATCCCTGCAGAGCAATCAAGTGCTGAAATATCAAGCACTTACTCTCACAGCGCTTCCAATTGTACCTCATTTGACTAATGATTTCAACTTTGAAAATATTTCTTGTCTACGCCCCTTTGACCGTAGCGGTGTACCATGGTAAAGTTTTCTACAGAAAATGGATCCCATGAAATACATGCAAGAAGCTCTCGAAGAGGCCAAAAAAGCATATGCTCTCGGCGAAGTACCCATTGGTGCTGTGCTTGTCTTTCAAGGAAAAGTGATTGCACGTGCGCATAACTGCACGGAAAAAACTAACAACGCATCTTGTCATGCAGAGCTTCTATGCCTACAAGAGGGTGCTCGCCTTCTTGGGAATTGGCGGCTAAACGGAGCTACTTTATTTAGCACCCTTGAGCCTTGTCCCATGTGCGCTGGAGCAATGATCCATTTCCGATTGGGCACCCTCATATATGGAGCTCTTGATCTTCGATGCGGAGCCGTAAAGAGCTGGATGCCCATTCTACAAACCTCCCATCCCATTCACCAAGTGCAAATAGAAGGGGGGGTCTTGGCGGACGAATCCGCTACGCTCATGCGAAATTTTTTTAAGGAGAGGCGCTTGGAGGAATATGCTCGAAATATTTGATGAATTAATGCACAAGCAGCAAGAAAAGCTTCTTCAATGTGCACGCTGTATCATCCCGACAGTTACAACCGATGATCTCCTCCAACCAAACGATTTTCCAGAACTCGAGAATCACCCCTATTTCCGTTACGAAGAAGGGGTATTAGAGGGCATCCTTACGGCAAGAATGGCCTACCTCGCATCGCAACAAGAAGATAAGAAAGAGCGCGAAAAGCATGACTCTGTTATGCTTCCATCCTGCGAACATGAGGAGAAAACATGTCTATAGTTTTTGAAGAAAAAGAAATGACCATATCAGTCGGTGGAAAAAGCATTACTTTTGAAACGGGAAAAATTGCACGACAGGCAAATGCTGCGATTGTTACGCGATGTGGAGAAACGGTACTTCTGACCACGGTCTGTGCAGCTCCAACCCCCGCTGAAGACGCAAAATTTTTTCCCTTAAGAGTGGATTATCAAGAGAAGTTTTCTTCTGCCGGTAAAACTCTTGGTGGCTTTATTAAACGGGAGGGAAGACCTAGCGAAAGAGAAATTCTCATTAGCCGCCTCATAGATCGCCCTATCCGCCCCATGTTCGAAGAGGGATATTACAATGAAGTACAAGTCCTTTCCTACGTCCTCTCCTATGATGGAATTCACTCTCCAGAACCTTTGGCCATTTGTTCTGTTTCGGCAGCCCTTGCGCTTTCAGATATTCCCTTCATAAAGCCAATCGGTGCTGTACGCATGGGCTTCATAAACGATCAATTCATTATCAATCCCACACCACAACAGCAAAAAGAATCGCGCCTAGATCTCATTCTCGCCGGAACGGAAGATGCGATCTTAATGATCGAAGGCTATGCCGATTTTCTCACCGAAGAACAAATTTTGACTGCCATTGACGAAGGACATCAAGCTATCCGAACTATCTGCCAAGCACTACGCGATTGGCAAAATCAGATAGGAAAACCCAAAAAGCGAGAACATCTTCGAACCATCTCTTCCGCTCTTCTCAATGAATTGAAGAATTTCGCAGAAGAAAAACTCAAAGCAGCACTCTCCATTAAAGAAAAGCAGAAGAGAGAAGAAGCTATCCGCATTATTGCTGACGAACTTTTTGCACATTTTTTCCCAGAAGGATCTGAACCCCGCTTTAAAAAAATGGAAGTCTCCGAGGCTTTCGAAAAAATCCAATCGACACTCCTTCGCGAAATGATTTTACATCAAAACAAGAGAAGTGATGGACGAAACTGCGATCATATTCGCCCTATCGACGTTGAACTAGCCTTACTTCCACGTACACATGGGAGTGCATTATTTACTCGTGGCGAAACCCAATCGCTAGCCGTCTGCACCCTAGGGGGAACCGACAGTATGGCACTTCGCTCCGAAAGCATCATGGGAGAGTATTCTTCTCGTTTTTATTTGCAATACTTTTTCCCTCCTTACTCCGTAGGAGAAGTGGGCCGAATGGGAGCGCCGGGACGTCGTGAAATTGGCCATGGAAAGCTTGCAGAACGCGCTCTTTCCATGATTGTTCCTTCCCAAGAACATTTTCCCTATGTCATTCGCCTAGAATCAAATATTACTGAATCCAATGGGTCTTCCTCAATGGCATCTGTGTGTGGCGGTTGTCTAGCCTTAATGGATGCTGGGGTTCCCATCAAGCAACCCATCGCAGGAATTGCAATGGGTCTTATCCTCGAAGGAAATCGATACGCTATTCTTTCCGATATCTTAGGAGTAGAAGATGCCCTTGGCGATATGGATTTCAAGATCACTGGCAATGCCCATGGAATTACCGCATTTCAACTCGATATTAAAGTGGAAGGCATCACTAGAGATATTATGAAAGTAGCGCTCATGCAAGCAAAACAGGGGCTTACCCACATTCTCAATAAGATGTTAGAAGTTTGTGCACAGCCTAAACCCAACCTTTCTCCCCACGTTCCACTTCTTGTCACCATGCAAATTAAGCCAAGCAAAATTGGAACGCTCATTGGGCCAGGTGGAAAGCAAATTCGAGCCATCATCGAAGAAACAGGCGTTCAGCTCGATGTAAATGATGACGGCCTAGTAAGCATCTCTTCGCAAGATGCTTCAAAGATAGAAAGAGCGAAGGAAATCGTCTTGAATTTGACCTCTGATGTAGAGGAAGGAAAGATATATACTGGCCGTATTGTCAAAATGGTGGACTTTGGCGTTTTCATTGAAATCATGGGCAAGCAAGGCCTTTGCCATGTCTCAGAACTTTCTCATTCGCGTCTTGGCCATCCCAAGGAGGCAGTCAAGGAAGGAGAATCCCTTGAAGTCAAGGTCGTAGAAATCAATGACCGAGGGCAAATTCGCCTCAGCCACAAAGCCCTATTGCCCAAACCTGAAAAGCAAGAACAGACCACACAAGAAAATGAAAGAAGGCAAGAGACGCCTAGACCTGCTCGTGCTCCCATTCCCGTGCCAGAATTGAAAAGATAGCTCTATTGGTATGATGAGTCCATGAGCACGACGGGCTTCAAGAGAAGATACACTGAAAAATTTATGAAGCATCTGCAAGCGGCTTAGGCAGCCTATCAGTCACTTGTTGCGGAGGAGGTGGTGGAAGCTTGCGCTGGAGATCCTCCGCATGCTTATGGCGTTTCCTTGCTTTTACTACATCCCAGGTACCGGTCATAATTTCATCTACGTCTTCGCGATACAGCGTCTCGAGATCCATCAGACTTTCAGCCATCGTCTCCATCTGATTGCGATGCATTTCTACAATTTCCCTTGCACGGCTATGTGCTTGATCGAGAATAGCCCTTACCTCATCATCAATGGCTTTTGCTGTCTCTTCGGAATAATTTTTTTCATGATATCCAGGAAGCCCTAAATATTGTCCGGTATCTCCTCGTTCATCGTAGGTAACAAGCCCAAGCTTATCGTTCATTCCCCATTCGCATACCATACTGCGTACGAGCCTCGTTGCCTGTGTAATATCCATTTGGGCCCCACTAGAAATATCTCCGAGAAAAATCTCTTCGGCGACCCGTCCACCCATGAGCACAGCAAGTTGATCTAAAATTTCACTTTTCCAGTAATTTAATCGATTTTTCTTAGGTAAAAAGTGCGTTGCTCCCAAAGAAAGTCCTCTGGGAATAATCGTTACCTTGTCAACGGGATCTGCATGTTTGACGCAAAGCGCTACAATCGCATGTCCAGATTCATGTATGGCTGTCGTTCGTTTTTCATTTTTGTCGATTTCGAGGCTTCTTCGTTCCTTCCCATATCGCACCTTATCACAAGCCTCATCTGCATCACTTGTCGTCACAGCACTACGGCCTTTGCGCGCAGCAATCAAAGCAGCTTCATTTAAAATATTGGCAAGATCTGCTCCGGAAGATCCAGGAGTATTTCTTGCAACATGCATGAGATCAACAGAAGCATCGAGTTTGATCTTTCGAGCATGTACCTTCAAAATTTCAAAGCGACCTTTCACATCCGGCAAATCGATGATAATGCGGCGATCGAATCGCCCAGGACGTAGCAGCGCTTTATCCAACACATCGGGACGGTTCGTTGCTGCAATGAGGATGACCCCTTCATTCGTATCAAATCCATCCATTTCTACGAGAAGTTGATTCAGCGTCTGCTCGCGTTCATCATGTCCTCCTCCGATTCCAGAACCTCTATGCCTTCCCACAGCATCGATCTCATCGATAAAGACAATGCAGGGAGCATGTTTTTTCGCTTGGTCAAAAAGATCGCGTATGCGACTTGCTCCGACCCCTACAAACATCTCCACAAAATCGGATCCTGAAATGAAAAAGAAGGGGCGATCTGCTTCGCCGGCGACAGCCTTTGCAATCAACGTTTTTCCCGTTCCCGGAGCACCGATCATCAGAACCCCTTTAGGAATGCGTGCCCCCAATGCAGTGAACTTAGAGGTATCGCGCAAAAAGTCTACAACTTCCTGGAGCTCTTCTTTTGCTTCATCACAACCTGCAACATCTGTAAAGGTCACCTTATTTCGCTCTTTTGTCAGCAATTTTGCTGGTGACTTACCAAAGTTTAGCGCGCTCGAACCCGCCCCTTTCATCTGCCTTGCGTAAACGAGATAGAGAAGTAGGAGTACGAGAAGCACAGGCAAAAGGGTAATGAAATAACTGAAATAGTTATGGGGAGGCTCTTCGCTTTTAAAGACCTTTTCCAATACGAGATTTCGTGGTTGATCAGGAGCTTTAAAACTCGATCCTTTATTCAGAGGGTACCGTTCCCACTCTTCTTTAGCCTGCATAAACCATCGGGCAAAGGTATCCGCATCCTGTTTTTCAAGGCCCCTTGCTGAAAGCTCTTGGTTATTGTAAAACCATGCAACATTTGCTACAGATTGCCGAGCCCTATCCAACTCCATGCGATTTCGCTCGATTTCCTCTTTGAGAAGAGAAGACCTGTCGAGAAGTTCTTTGTAGTTCCTCACGCTGCGAAGTTGTCCAAGTCGTATTGTATCGCGTTCCTTTTGAAGGTCAGCAACAATGGTTCCCAATTGAGCAAGAGCTTCTTTGCACGCCATCAAACAACTGCGCTCTTCTCCACTGCGAAGAGCTTCTGAAACTACTTGCTCTAGAGATTTCAATTGTTCTTTCATTCTTGCATTGCCAATTCCTAAAGAAGGAGAACGAAATCTCTCTATCAGAGAAAGCAGTTGACGTCCAAACGGCAAAGCTTTGGAATCTCCTGCATGCAGCTGGACAAAATCACTCTGCAAATCATGCAAACTGATGAAACTTTTATTAGAGATGGAGTGAATCACCACACCAGGTTCTTCCTCAAGAGCTTCATGAGAAGGCGGAATCACCATAAAGCCACTGTGAGGAATGATCAGCCCAGCTAGATGAATGAATGTATCTGCTGCTTGTTCCGCATGTTTTCGCGCCACTTGCAATTCTTGCTCCAGTTCTTCTTTTTCTGCGCGCAACTCATGATGGCGATTGAGTAGTTCAAGATACTGAAAGCGTGCTCTCGCACTCTCTGTCTGTTGGTCTTTAAATTTTCCGCTAAAAGTGACGAGATGCTCCCCTGCAATTTTGCGATTTTCTTCATTTTGGATCAGATCTAAATTCACCAAATGCTCTACTTGATGGCTAAACGCAACGTTGGAAGATTTTGATCCGTTGAAATGATAAAACGTAAAAAATAGCATGGCAGCACAAAGCAGAAACAGCAATAATCCATTTTGGAGATTTTTCTTCGAATTGGGTTTTAATGGCTTAGGACTCATTTTCTACCACTCGCATGAATGCTCGGTTATTTAAACATCGGATGCTGTTTAATGTAAAGACGTAACCGTACTTTACGACATTGCCTATATAAGACAAAAACAGCATCCTTAAATTTAAGGATAACAAACTAAAATTAATTTGTCCTAAAAATAAATTATTGTTACTATTTTTTTCCGTGCTTGCACCCATCCCTTCTTTTCCTTAATGGGAAACTTTCTCGTTGTCCGCTGCAAAAGAGCTGTGATTACCCCTTGTAAACTTGACCGTGAGAGCACGTAACCCTGCCTTCCTAGCCACTCGCGAAGAAGAAATTCCATTTCCAACGGATGAAGCTCCGCTTTTGATAAATCTAGGTCACCCGCTTGAGGTAATAAGTGACCCAGGCGTGTATAAAAATAGCTCCGAAGTTCTTGTGCACCTTTTGCGAGGTGCACGAGGTTTTGACGGCACTCCTTTCCAAGCCATTCAGAAAGAAAGGGAAACAATTGTTCACGCGTTCGTGCGCGCAAAAAGCGAGGGTCGTGATTTGTCCGATCTTCAAAATAGGAAATCCCTTTTGTTTCAAGATACGCAATGAGCGCCTTCTTACGCACCGAAAGCAGCGGTCTGCAGACCCGCATCCCCTGGATCTCTGATTCCTCTACAAGGCCGCCTAGGCGTAAAAGGGAAGCCCCCTCAAAGACACGCTTTGCGACCGTTTCTGCCTGGTCATCTGCTTGATGACCTAAAAAAAGGGCTGAACATCCTAAGTGACCATACAACTCAGAAAAAAATTGGATGCGCAGCTCTCTTCCTTGTGCTTCGAGATTGACACGAGATATTTTTGAAGGGTCGCACTCCTTGCAATGAAAAGAAAGTCCCATTGTTTGTGCTTCTTCTGCAAGGAATCTCGCTTCGTCACTACTTTCTTTACGCCAATTGTGATTTACATGGGCAAGATGAAGAGTAAAAGGGTATTGCTGTTTGCATTCCAGAAGAAGCATGAGCAACGCTTTGGAATCTCCTCCCCCGGAATATCCAAGGAGGAAGGTAGAGTTTCTCGGAAACCGACTTTGAATAAAGAAGAGGACGGACTTAAACAAGGAAGATCATTTGCCTGTAATTCACGAGATGCTCTTCGAGTAAGAATTCGTACGCACTTTTCATGTAATCATTGTAACGCATGTGTCATTTTAGTCACGACTATTTTCGCTTGCATAATGTAGTAAGTGACTTAAAATAAGAATATTGCACTCAATACTGAAAAATGTTACTGTAGGCCCTTTTAATACATCCACTTTCTATTGGTATAATTTGCACACTTAGGCAAAAAATAGTCAGCAATGCGCATTCCTATTCTTTGGCGTTATTTACTCGGGCGATTTTTTCAGGTGCTGCTGCTTTCCATTTTTGGATTTGTCGTTACCCTTTTAGTGTGGCGATTTCAAGAGATTGCACGGTTTGCAACTTCGTCTGCTCCCATTGCAAAAGTGCTCCTCTTTGCCTTTTATCAAATTCCTCACATCCTGCCGCTTGCCCTTCCTATTTCCTGCTTGCTTGCTTCCTTTTTGCTCTTTCAACGCATGAGCCACACGCACGAGATGACCGTGCTTCGCTCTTCTGGCCTAGGTCTTCGCACGTTGCTTGCTCCTTTTATCCTTACAAGCATCTTTCTCTTTTTCTGCAACTTTCTTCTTGTATCTGAAGTAGCCCCCTCCTGCCGCGTAAAATCAAAAATGCTCGTCTATAAAATGGCCATGGCTAATCCTTTGTTTCTTTTGCAAAGAGATAGCTTACTCAAATTACACCATGTCTTTTTCGATATGCGTTCATTGCATGCACAGAGTGCTGAAGATGTCATTTTTGCAATCAAAAACCATTCGTCACATCGCTTGGTTCTCATGACTGCAAAAGAACTCGCTCTCAAGGGAAAACTTCTCGTGGGTAAAGATATTGCTTTTTTAACTTCTGCTGCACCCAAGCGCGAAGGTGAGTTCGATACGCTTGTCATCGAAAACCAACGAGAAATAGAGACTTTGGCTGCGCCCATTATTCCCTATGTAGAGACAGCAAACTGGCATGCCACCTATTCGCACCTGCCCCTGCGAAGCATTTTTGTAAAAAGTGCTATAGAAAAAACTTCCTTTTGGAAAGGCCCTTTTTATGCTATTGCGTACCGCTTAAGCCTCTCTTTAGCTGTCCCCGCTTTGATTTGGGTAGGCATTGCATTCGGCTTGCATATTGGTCGCAATGACTCGAAAAGAAAGAGCGTTTTTGCTGTCCTTTTGGCTGCAGGATATTTTACGTGCTATGCTGTCGCGCAGTCTCTGCACCATAGTACCATTGTCGCCCCTATACTTTTTCTTGCTGCTCCCCTTCTCATTTTGCTCGGCTGCATTCCTTCTCTTCGAAACATGACGCGAGGGATAGAATGATCCTACAATATCTATGGGAACGACATCTCTTTTGGTCTCTCCTCGCTACCTTTTTGTTTATTGTAAGCATCCTCTTTGGCTTTTTTGTCATTTTGGATTACACGATGCATACGCATGATTTTTTCTCAGGACATGCTCTTCGTGTTTCTCAACTTTTTCTCTATTATACTTTTCACCTTGCAACCCAAGTAGATCTTCTCCTTCCCTTTTCTTTCCTTATTGCTTCTCTTAAAACGATCTTTAGCCTCAATGAGCAGGGCATGCTCGTTGCCCTTCTCTCTTCCGGTATATCTATGCGACGCATATTGAGACCCTTCCTCCTCCTTGCATTCCTTTGTACATTGTGTATCTACGTAAACTACGAAATCTTTTTGCCAAAAGGCTTTACCTTCTTAAAGCAATTCCGAAAAGAGCATATGAAAAGCCCTACAAAGCGGCGTAGCCATGGCGATATTCACGTGCTCTTTTTTGCAAGATCAATCGAAAATACTCTATAGCTATGAAACCGCAGAGAAATACCACGATGTGTACTGGATCGTAAAAC
>JAKAAD010000026.1 GCA_021802305.1 bacterium | reverse complement strand
GCGCAGAAATGAATTCCGCAAGTTCTGGATTGCAATCCAAAAGCCATCGCCTTTGCGTAACCCCATTTGTGACATTGAGAAATTTTTCAGGATACAATTCGAAAAAATCCCTAAAGATCTTTTTTTTCAAAATTTCCGAATGGATAGAGGAAACGCCATTCACGTGATGAGAACCGTAAATGGCAAGGTGTGCCATCTTGATTTGTCCCGCTTCTATAATCGACATACGTCGTACGCGTTCTTCATCTCCAGAAAATTTTGCGCGAATTGTGTTGCAAAATTCCAAATTCAGCCTTTCAATCACGTGATATTGCCGCGGAAGGAGTGTGCGCATGCGATTTTGGTTCCACTCTTCGAGCGATTCTTTGAGGATCGTATGATTCGTAAAACTGCAGCACGTTTTGACGACATCCCAAGCCTCTGCCCATTCATAGTTATGTACGCGTACGAGAAGTCGTTGAAGCTCTGCGATGACAAGGGCCGGATGCGTATCGTTGATGTGCACTCGAACCTTGTCGGCAAACAAATCCATATTCTCAAAAACATACATGTGCTGCCGAATGACATCTTGTAAAGATGCTGAGACGAGGAGAAATTCTTGCTTTAACCGAATCCGTTTTCCTGTTTCATTGTTATCATTGGGATACAGTACATCTGTGAGCGTTGTATTTTCTGCTGCTTGCTCGAGCAACCCCGCATTGTAGCGCTGCAATTGAAAGTTGCGTGGAGACTCCTTAGTCGACCAAAGGCGAAGCGTATTTGCTGAATAGTTTGTCGTCTCTTTGTAACCGAGGATGGGAAAGTCATATGCAAGCGCACGGACTTCATCACTATTTTTCAAATCGAGAGTCTCCACCCCCTTCCTATTTTTGACGGGGACTGGAGTTCCTCCATAAAATACGGAAACCGCATTTGTATCCCTTCGATACTCCCAAGGATTCTCATGCAAAAGCCAGTTTTCCGGCCGTTCCACTTGATTACCTTCCCAAATTTCTTGGTGAAAAATCCCGTATTGATAGCGAAGTCCATAACCCATTGCGGGATAACACTGCGTTGCTAACGAATCGAGATAACAAGCAGCTAATCTTCCAAGCCCCCCATTTCCTAATCCCGGATCGGGCTCATAGCGCACTTCTCGTGTATAATCGCGATTCATCATTTTCATCGCTTTTTTGACAAGATCTACCGCATGCATATTCGCTACATTGTTGCCTAAAAAACGACCGGGCATGTACTCCATGCACAAAAAGTACAGCATGCGTACCTTTTTTTTTCGATAGGTATGCATAGAAGCTGTCCAATGGATCATGATCTCTTCGCGTAGAGCAAAAGAAAAGGCTCGATAAAACTCATCATCCGTTGCTTCAGCTACTGTGCACCCTATCGTAGTAATGAGATAGCGCTTCACTTTGTTGCAAAGACGAACGACTTCTTTTTGTGATGCTTGATTCATATTTCTTGTTTATGCGAGAACGAAAATTTCAGGCAAGGCATGGAACACTTCGAACTTATCGTGATTGGCACAGGTCCTGCGGGCGAAAAAGCAGCAGTGAAAGCAGCCTATTTTGGCCATAGAGTTGCGATCATCGAAAGAAGAAAACCCTTTGGAGGGGCAGAAGTCAACACAGGAACCCTGCCGTCAAAAACTCTTAAGGAAACATCTCTCTTTTTTTCCGGAAAATATGAAAAAGGTCTTTATGGCATCGATCGAGATCTCAAACGCGAAGCCTCCATCGCAGATTTTATGTTTCGCAAAAATCATGTCTGTGCCGTAGCCGCACAAGAAATCGAAGAAAATCTAAGAAGGCACGGAGTGACCACATACATGGGAGAAGCCTCTTTCCAAGACCCCCACACAATTGTCATACGAGGAGACAAAGAGGAGAAAATCTCCGGAGACAACATCATGATCGCTACAGGTTCCTACCCCTATCATCCTCCGAACTTCCCCTTTGACGGTACACGCGTTCATGACTCTGACACGATCCTCAACATCGATCACGTTCCCCAGTCGCTTTGCATTGTAGGTGCAGGCGTGATCGGCTGCGAATATGCAACGATTTTCTCAACCATGGGCACAAAAGTGACTCTCGTAAACATGAAGGAACGCATTCTCCCCTTTGTCGATCGAGAAATTGCAAATGATCTCGTCATTCAGATGAAAGAAGCAGAGATTGATATCCTATTACAACACAACATCGCGGACTGCAAGGTTCCTAAAACAGAAAACGACCCCATCACTGTGACCCTGGATACAGGAAAAAAAATCGAAGTTGACATGTTCCTCTTCGCTGCAGGACGATCGGGGAATATCCAATCGTTACACTGCGAAAAGATAGGCTTGCAACTAGGAAAAAGGGAAACGATTCTCGTCGATGCCCAATATCGCACAAATATTTCTCACATTTATGCCGTAGGGGATGTCATTGGATTTCCTGCCCTTGCAAGTACCAGTATGGAACAGGGGCGTATTGCCGTTGCGCACATTTTTCAAACGAGTGATCTTGAACATTTGCCGCACAACTTTCCCTTTGGAATCTATACCGTACCGGAAGTATCTATGGTTGGCGTGACAGAAGAAGCAGCTGCAGAGCAAGGCCTTGATTATTGTGTGGGGAAAGCTCGCTATGCAGATATGGCAAGAGGTATGATTTTAGGAGCAAAAAGTGGCATGCTCAAACTCATTTTCCATAAAGAGGAACTCACAACCATTGGAGTACATATCATCGGTCATATTGCATGTGAACTTATCCACTATGGCGTACTCCTCGTTGAAGAAAAGAAGACGGTCTACGACATCATTGGGCAAGTATTTAATTACCCAACTCTTCACGACCTATACAAGTATGCAGCTTACGATGGCCTAAGCACTTTTACCGGTCATCGCGTCAAACCATAATGGGCAGAAGCTTAGTTGCGCAAGAGGTCTATTAACGTCTTTTTTTTGCTCTGCACGAGCCTTTGCGGGTACTTTTAGCAGGCTTGCACATAGTACAACAACAAGCGGACAGAGCTTTTCGTCCGCCGCATGCAGGACATTTCGTTGATCTTTTCATAAGAGACCCCCCTTTCTTTCTCTCTATCATATTTTTCTAATTTTTTGCCTAGATACTAAATTGAATGCTATTCTTTTTATGCGAGGAAACCGCATGTCCTTCAAAAACAAGCTGATCAAAAGGCTCTGCTGCAGAAGAGCTCAAATGAAAGAAGAACGAGAAAAGCGGTTTCTCATCGTTTCTACGACGGGCCTTGGAGATACGTTATGGGGCACCCCGGCAATCCGCGCGCTGAGAGAAGCCTATCCCAAAGAATACATTGCTATTTTGACAAATCCCATCGGCAAAGAACTCCTTGGCAACAACCCTCATATCCATGAGATCTTTGTGCTGCGCAATCCCCCTCTTTTTTCTCTTCTTACACTGTATAAGCCACTTGTTCAAAGAGGCATTACGCATGCACTACTTTTTCACACATCGAGAAGATGCATCCTTCCCTTCATTTCTAAGATTAGGCCCCGCATGATTGTGGGTACAGAGGGAATGCATAAGGGCTTGGATGATCTCCTCACCCATGCTCTTCCTCGATGCAAAGAACACGAAATCGATCGCCGGTTGCGCATTGTGTCAGCTGTAGGAGCGCATCCTTCCTCCAACGAACTTGAACTTTTCATCTCCCCATCGGAGGAGTCTATTGTCTTTCCACGCAATACACCTATCGTTGCCATACATCCAGGAGCCAATGCTCGTTTTAAGTGCTGGCCTCCCTCCCACTTCATTGCTCTTGCAAAACGCCTCTATGAGACGCTGGGCTGCCAACTCTACATCACGGGATCTTCCAAAGAGCGCCCTTTGGTGCACTCCCTTGTACAAGCGCTTTCTCATGAACGCGCACGGCCTCTGACGCACCTTTCCGTGTCCGCCTTTGTAGCCTTTTTGCAACGCATACAGCTTTTCATCACCAATGATACGGGACCCATGCATTGTGCCGTCGCAGTACAAACACCAACACTCGCACTCTTTGCATCGACAGATCCTGCTCTCTGTGGGCCGCGTACCTCTTTTCCCTACGTCAAAGTGCTGCGCGCAGAACGCACTTGTTCCCTTTGCTTAGAAAAGCAGTGCCAAGATCCTTTTTGTTTCTTGCAAATAGGTGTTGACGAAGCCTATCGAACTGCTACGCGCCTATTATCTTTGTCGAATGAGGATTTCCCGATTAGGGGGAGAGCCGACATAGGCGTAGTAGAAGAAGACTGCAAGGAATGCTATGAACCCACAAGCAATCAACACTAAAAGAACCCTTTGGAATCCTTTCCAACCAGAGGGCGCTTTCTTTACTTTTTTCGCCATAAGGCCTTTCTCTCACAACCCTATTTTTTTATCAATCGAATAGGTATACCTTGTCCATATCGAGATTACCAAGACCCACTATGCTCTTCACAGAATGGTTTCCAGATCGCTCTCCTATCTACAATATTTACAAATCCTATCGCGATAATTTTGAAGCAGGCCCCTATTTCCCTTTAGACCTTCCCCCTCGCCCCATTCCTCCCAAAACTCAATGGATCTCTTTTTTAGACCAAAGGCTCCTCTCCCCATTTGGCGTAGCGGCAGGCCCCTTGCTTCATTCGCGTTGGGTCGCATTGGCTGCTGCTTTAGGCTTTGATGTTTTAGTCTACAAAACGATTCGCAGCCGGGAATATCCCGGACATTCCTTTCCTAACATGCTTTATCTAGATCTCCCTGGAATGATCCCTTTGAATGCTTTTCCAAGCGTTGCAAAAACAACCACGCGCCCCCCTCACCATATGGAGGATCTAGCCGTTGCACATTCTTTCGACATGCCCTCCAAAAATCCTCAATACCTTCTCGAAGATATTCCCCGGGCGCAAGCATTTCTCAAAGAAGGACAGCTTCTCATTGTCTCCGTGACGGGAACGCATAGAGAAGAATGCTCTCTTCTACGCGATTTTGTCGATGCTGCAGCACTCGCGCGCGCTGCGGGAGCAAAAGTCATCGAGATCAACTTTTCCCTTCGTAGTACTAAGGATCAAGAAGATGCTCTCTACACTTCGCCAAGTCACGTCTTAGAAATGGGTCTCGTTCTTGCAAAAGCAATGGATCCCATTCCACTCATCTTAAAAGTAGGTGTCTTCGATTCCGTGCGCCGCATGCGCGATGTATTTATTGCTGCCGCAAAAGCAGGCATCCGAGCCATTTCCGGGATCGACGGACTCCTCATGCGCATAGAAAATCGCGAAGGCAATCCTGCTTTTAGCCAAGAACAATTTCGCCCACGAGTAGGCGGCGGTCCCATTCGCAATGTAGCTCTTCACTTTGTCGAACAAGCACATCAAATCATCAAAGAGGAAAAACTCGATCTAGAGCTCATAGGCGTTGGCGGCATCACTAAGCATGAGCACTTTTTCCACTTCTTAGAAAGAGGAGCTCGCATCGCAATGTCTGCAACGGGAATGATGTGGGATCCCTTGCTCGCAATGCGCGCGCACGCATATATCGATCAAAGAAAACGCATGGCCGGTTAATAGCGTGAAATTTTGCATCGTTGTCTTGAACTGGAATGGAAAAGAAGATACTGCAAAATGTTTAACTTCTTTGCGCAAGCTCGACGGAAGCTGCGAGATCATCCTTGTTGATAACGCTTCTACAGACGACTCTGTCCCGTATTTTCGCACTGCATTTCCCGAAGTCACCATTCTTCAAAATGACCGCAACTTGGGATTTGCTGAAGGAAACAACGTAGGAATTCGACATGCTCTTTGTGGAGATGCTGAGTACATCTTTCTTCTGAACAATGATACGGTTGTAGCCCCGGATCTTTTGCAACAATTGGAAGCGATGCTCCGCACGCAATCAAATCCCGGAATTCTAGGCGCTACCGTTTATCGCCTCGATGAGACGGATCGTCTCGATCATTTAGGCGGAAAGTGGAATCCAGAACGCATGGAATTTGATCTTATTGGCAAAGGAGAACAGATGACCTCTAGCCCCGTAGAACTCGATTATGTATGTGGAGCCGGCATTTTAGTAAAACGAGAAGTATTTCAACAAATCGGCCTGCTGGAGTCGCGATTTTTCCTTTTTTGGGAAGAGGCAGACTTTTGTGCCCGTGCACGAAATCATGGATTTTCCATACAAAACTGCCCTACAGCCCACATTTGGCATAAAGGTTCTGCTTCCTTTCGCGGAGGGAAACCTCACGCAGCTTATTTTTATTGGCGCGGAAGACTGCTTTGGATCGAAAAACATTTTCCTGCAACAAATCGCTGGAGAGCGCTATTGCAACTTTTGCGCAAAGAAGGTATCCGCCAAGCAAAACTTGCTCTCTTAAAAAGCTTGGAATATGCAGCTTTACACTACATCCTTCGAAGAAAAAATACGCATGAAAAAAGAGATCGCATGCTACGATACTGTGCTTCGATATGCGGCATCTGGGACTACGCACTCAGGCGATTTGATGGCGGGCCCTTATGGTTGACGCGCGCTCGAAAAAATTGATATAAGGAAGTGGGGTATGTTCTTCAAGCGAGTACGTCTTCTTTTTTGCAGTTTTGCTTTACTCTTCTTAAGCTCATGCGCGAGTTTGGTCACAGTGATTAATAATGTCGACGAACGAGAGGCAAATGAGATTATCGTCTATTTAGCGAGCCGAAACATTCTTGCCACAAAAGTTGCCATGGCTTCTGCGATGGCGGGTGCATCGGCAGAAACGCGCTGGAGTATTAGTGTCCCTCAAGAGAAAGCAACGGAAGCAATGGCTCTTCTGAATCACGTAGGGCTTCCGAGAAAAAGAGGAACTACTCTTCTCGATCTCTTCGGTGCTTCCGGCCTCATGACAAGTGCTACGGAAGAAAACATCCGCTATCAAGCTGGCCTTGCTGAACAGATTTCCAATATGATCCGCGGAATCGATGGCGTCATAGATGCAACTGTGCAAATTTCGTTTCCAGCTGCGGAACCGGCAACAGCAACAATAGGCACGGCGCAAACCACCCCCAAAAGGATTACGGCTGCTGTCTATGTCAAGCACCAAGGCGTCCTTGATGATCCCAATAGCCACCTCATCTCCAAGATCAAACGACTCGTAGCAGGAAGCATTGCGGGATTGGATATCAATGACGTAACGGTTGTCTCTGACCGCGCTCGCCTTGCAGAGCTTTCGCCTACTCCCATGATCGAACCCCTACAAAAAGAATTCGAATACGTGAGCATCTGGTCCATTGTGATGACCAAAACATCTGCCCATCGATTCCGAGGACTCGTGTTCACCATTCTCGTACTCCTCATCCTCTTCTTCTTAACGAGCTGCTGGCTCCTATGGAAATCCTATCCTTTGCTCAAAAAAGGGGGGTATAGAGCTCTCCTTACGCTAGCTCCTTGGCCGAATGACAAAGAAGAAAAAGAGGAAGAAGCACCGTGAACGAAGGAGTGATTGCTACCTGCCGCGCTTTTCTCGACACACTCCCTCCTAAAGAAAAAAATGCTCTTCTCAATTTCCTATCGAAGGACGCTCTCGATGATCTCCAAAGAGCTCCCCTCATGTCTCGAGATCTTACGAAAGGCATCCCCTCCAAAGAGGAAGAACTCTCGAACATCCATGCTACTTGGATTGCTCCTTTGATGCGCACCCTTCCCAAGGGAGAAATTGGGCTCTTTCTCAGTGCGCTTTCCCAAGAATCTGTAAAAGAATTACAAAGCCTGCTTCTCTTTACGAATCACATTCCCTCTCCTTCTGCTCTCGGGCGCGTCTTTTTGCGCAAAACACTCATGGAGATGGTGTCCAAGGAAGAGAGATGCCCTCCCGACTGCCTTCCAGCTCACCCACTCAATCAACTCCTCTCATTGAGCATGAAGGACGTGTTGAGCTTCATCGACCTTTTGAGCATGCACGACCTTGCCGTAGAAGTACGAACGATCATTGGAGCTGCAAAACTCAAAGCGATTTACGAAGTACTTACAAAACCGCAATACACACTCCTACAAACGATCACCCATGCGAAAGAGCCCGTCGTATTTCGTCATCCTCTTTTAAAAAATTGGTCCGGCGATCCCACGATTTTGCAAGTACAATTGCGCGAACGAGGATTAAATCGCCTGGCAAAAGCACTTGTTGATTTGCACCCAGATCTTCTCTGGCATCTTGCGCATCATCTCGATGTACAACATGGGGAAAAGTTGATTTCGTTCTGCACTCCCCTGGATACCCCTCGAATCAGCGAACTCCTCATCAAACAGGCAACGTCCTTGCTCGCATCCATGCAAGGAGCACAATTATGAAGCTAGCTCTTTTCAACCACAAAGAAATCCGCCTTGCCAAAGGAGAAAAAATCCTTCCCGCGGATACTCTGACCATATTGATCGAAACTAAGGAGATCATCCACACCGCGACTCAAGATGCAGAAACTCTTCTTGAAGAGACAAAAAAAGAGTGCGAAATTCTTCGAGAGCAAGCAAAAGAAAAAGGATTCCAAGAAGGATTAACCGCCTTTAATGAGCATCTCCTCTATTTCGATGCACGCATCAAATCGCTTGAAATGGAAATGCAAAAAAAAGTCCTCCCTCTTGCCTTGAGCGCAGCGAAAAAAATTGTCGCAGGAGAACTCAAAACGCGTCCGGAAGCCATCGTCAACATCGTCTTAGCAGCCATTGCTCCCATCGCTCAAAATGCACGTTTCACGATCTACGTACACAAAGCAGATAAAGAACTTCTTGAAAAGGAAAAAGAACGCATTAAAGAAATCCTCGAGCATGTGCAAGTATTAAAAATTGCAGAACGACCTGATATCGAGCAGGGTGGTTGTATCATCGAAACGGAAAGCGGCATTATCAATGCCACTTTGGACAATCAATGGCGCGCTCTTGAAATGGCCTTTAGAAAATTTGCCAAACAATAGACCTCTTGCGTAACGAAGGCTTCATCGATTTTGGGGATTATTTTGGCCGATTTTGTTGTTCAATGTACGATACATTGGACGTTTTGCCAAAAACAAATCATCATTATTCATTGTTTGTCCAATCCTTACGGAAAGTCCTTCGCAAAAAGATGGGAGCAAGCGACGCATACCGATTACCTTGGAAAAATTTCCTATCAAGGTCCTCGGAATGGCGTCTTGCGCAAAACCCCTTTCTCTCACTATGCTCAGTAGACTTGTATATGCTACGACTGCTTTTCACTCTTCTCTTTATCATAGGTTGCATCTCAAGTATTTGCTTGGGAGCTGGTGAAGCTGCGATTCTTCCTCCTGAAGGACTTCTTGCAGAGAATATTCCTACCACTCACACTCCTCCCACAGTAGTTCAAGAGCTCGTTGCTGTCACTGCATTAGCGCTTCTTCCCTTCGCAATTCTCTTGCTTACCTCTTACACAAAGATCATCGTGGTTCTCGCTCTCCTTCGGAATGCTATTGGTGTACAGCAAGCACCACCTAACCAAGTACTCAACGGCATTGCAATCCTCATGACGCTCTTTGTCATGTTTCCAACAGGGTATACGATGTACAAGATTGGAGAAGAATATATGAGCAAGCAGCCCCCTGCTTCCCTTTTTTCTTCGGCAAGTGCAACAAACCTCGTTGCGGTCATGGATTTAATTAAAGAACCCATGCGGACATTTTTAGTAAAAAACTCCTCTGCAGGGACACTCTCGAGCTTTTTTCAACTTGCTCATCGTGCGCTCCCCGAAGCCTTTCGAGCAAGCTTAAAAGAGACAGACTATATAGTCCTTGTTCCTACATTTATTACATCGCAACTCAAGGCTGCCTTTGAAATTGGAGTTCTGATCTATCTTCCCTTTTTCGTGATCGACCTCGTCACTTCTAACATTTTGCTTGCAATGGGGATGATGATGTTATCTCCTTTGACCATTGCCCTTCCCTTAAAATTATTGCTCTTCGTCATGGTTGATGGTTGGACCTTGATTATCAATGGCCTAGTACTTTCGTTTCGGTGATCATTATGTTTTTGTTGATGAGCAGTATTATGGGCAGTGAAATCCACTCCCTTGCGTACCGTGCGTTGCTCTTAATCTTACTTCTATCAGGCCCTCCGATTCTTATTAGTACGCTCCTTGGACTGTTTGTTGCTATCTTACAAGCAGCGACTCAAGTACAAGAACAAACGCTCTCGTTCATGGTAAAACTCTTTGCGGTGATTCTTTCCGTCTTTGTCATTGGGGGATGGTTAGCTTCACAAATTGCCAATTTTACCAGCAATATCTTCCTCAATTTCCCCAATTGGGGTTTGTAAGCAATGTCTTCCACAGAAACCTACCTATCTTTTTTTTCTACACTTGCCTCTCGCGCTCCCTTTACGATTTTCACTCTCTTTCTCCTTACAATGCTTCGCCTTGGCCCTACACTTGCCCTCGCACCCTTTTTTGGAGTGCGCGTTCCCTCTCCTGTAAAAATGGGATTGTTGATCGCCTTTAGCATCGTCATCCTTCCAAAAGTCGCAGTGACGGCAACTTCTTTAGTAGACTTTAACTCTGAATACATTGGCCTCTGCATCAAAGAATTGGGCATTGGTTTTGTCCTTGCCTTTTTCGCATCTGTTCCCTTCTACATTGCGCAATCATCCGGCATTGCGATTGACTTTTTGCGCGGGGCTTCCTCCTTGCAAGTGACAGATCCAACAACGCAACAGCAAAGCTCTGACATAGGCCTTCTCTACAACTACGTTCTCATTGCTCTTTTTTATGAAATGAATGGGCTCTATTACTATTTGAGTGCCTTTGTGGAATCGTATACGACCATTCCAGCAGACCAGTGGGTTCCTATCGCATTTTTTACCTATGACCATACCTTCTGGCAAAATATCTGGGCTCTCGTACACAAGATCTTTTCCATTGCAATCCAACTTGCATCCCCATCGATCCTCGCCATTCTCATGACTCAGCTCTTTTTGGGTATTGCTAATCGTCTTGCACCTCAAGTGCAAATCGTCTTTCTTGGCATGTCATTGCAATCGCTCGTAGGACTTGCTCTCCTTTGGGTTGCGTGGTACTTCATCCTGCAACAAGTGAGCAAACAGACGATGGGTTGGCTCGATCACATCATGTATATGGTGCGAACCGCTCTCATTTAGATCTCATATTTGGACGAGATTTGTTACTTATTGAGTATAAGGTAGTTGCATTTTTGCACCTCTTAATTTTTCATCAATTACACTACTTTTAATGTCTATCTGGCGATTTTTTTTCATTGAATTTGATGAAGCCTAGTTATGCAAGAGATCTATTCATAGCCTCTTGGAGTTCATCCACGAATCGCGCTATGTGAAATCCATCGCAAACAGCATGATGTACTTGAATGGCTATCGGCAAATATGTTCTGCCATTCTGATCAAAATACTTACCTGTAGTGAAAATAGGCAAAAGGTGATGTGTGACCTTTGGCAAGTTAAGGTTAAATCCCGTAAAACTCACCCAAGGTATACTTGAGATATTAAAAACATTTGCCGGCATATTGGACTTTGCTATAAAGCTTTTGATGTCGCCATAGTTCTGGATATCCGCTAAATACCGTTGATAAAATTCCAAAAATGAGGGGGTCCATTCAGACCAAATACATGTAAAAGCCTCCTCTTCTTTTTGAAAAACTGTGTAGGAAGGATGCAAAAAATCAAAGATGCCCAAACGTCCATTGAGATCTATCGCCGTGCGAAATTCCTCATGCTTATTAACGATCAAAGAGAGCAAATAGATCATCGCTGGGTACAGCTTGATCTTCTTATTTCTGATTTCCTTGATCAAAGCCGTCGCATCTAGATGCAGCGTCATACTATACATGCATGG
>JAKAAD010000025.1 GCA_021802305.1 bacterium | reverse complement strand
ACCGACTTGCAAAACCTGGAATTGTTTTTGGGAATACCTGGACTGCAGTTGGAGGATTTCTCGAGCTGCCCTCGAATATTTGAGTAAATCGGGGAAGCGCCCAGATGTAGTACACGTCCATGATTGGCCTACATCTTTGATCCCCGTGCTTTACCAAGAGCTCTACGCTGATCTCCCGGGGCATTCCTGGGGAACCATGCTCACCATCCATAATATGGAACACCAAGGCAAATGCAATCCCTCTCACTTGATCAACATGGGCCTCAAAGCAGAACCTCTTATGACTACCGGCAAAATGCGCGACCCCTTTTCCCCTCATCTTGCGAACCTCCTCAAAGGGGGAATTGTTTATGCCGATCGCATCACGACCGTTTCTCCTAATTATGCAAGAGAACTACAAACAAAGGAGGGCGGTTTTGGTCTTCATAATACGCTCACTGCGCATGCAGACAAATTTAAAGGAATTTTAAACGGTATAGATAGCGATTACTGGAACCCCGGGAAAGACCCCCATCTTATCACTCGCTTTACGACGAACAACCTCTCTTTCGATGCACAGCTCGATCAGGTCCTTGCTGCCAAAAAAGAAAACAAACACCACCTTTGCGTGCACTGCCATCTCCAGGAAAACGAGAAGCCTTTAGTAGTCTCTGTCACACGACTTGCATCGCAAAAAGGACCCCATCTCATCAAACACGCAATCTTACGTGCATTAGAATGCGGTGCTCAATTCTTTCTTCTTGGCTCCCCCTCTTCGCCTGCCCTTCAAAAAGAATTTGAAGAACTTCAACAAACACTTGCCGGGAACTCCGATGTCGCGATCCTTCTTGATTACAACGAAGCACTATCACACATTGCCTATGCTGCCGCAGATTTCTTCATGATTCCCTCTCTCTTTGAACCCTGTGGACTCGCGCAAATGATCGCCCTTCGCTATGGAGCCATTCCCATTGCCCGCATGACAGGCGGTCTCGTGGATACAGTCTTCGATATCGAAACATCCTCAAAACCAGAAGAGATGCGCAATGGTTTTACATTTGATTTCCCCGATCCAGAAGGGGTCGATTGGGCTCTTGAACGAGCTCTTCGCACCTTTTTAAAAGAGCCTGGGAAGCTTCGCATGCTCCTACGCAATGGCCTTCGAAGCGATTTTAGTTGGGAACACTCTGTTCCTGAATACATAGCTCTTTACCAAGAAATCACCCCTCAAATTGATACCGTAAAAGTAGCGCTCTAAAATGCTTTTCTGATGACAGCTCGATGGGCGAAGAGGTACTCAATCCCGGAATAGACCGTGTACAAAGCTCCTACTAGGGCACTATAAAAGCTCACTATGCGGAGAACTGATAAATTCAAATATCCTAGCGCATAGGCACACATCAATAACAGAATAAAAGTTCCTATGGACGCTTGAATAACCGCTTTTACCTTTCCAGACATGCGCGCTGCAAGGGCAACTCCTTTTAATGCACAAACAGTTCGCAACGTACTAATGATCATATCGCGAAAGAAGAAGACCAATACGAGTAATAGTGGTAATTGCACTACACCCTGTGTGAAAGCAAATAAAACACATAAGCGAAAGAGACTATCCGCCATCGGATCGAGCACCTTCCCCAGTTCTGTCACTTGATTGTAACGTCTAGCAAATCTTCCATCAAAGAGATCGGACAGTTCTGAAATAGCAATCAGCACGAGAAGAACGAGTGGAAGCGCAGTAAAGGGAATGCCCAATTCTCGATAATAGAGGTAGAGAACTAAAAAAAGCGGCCCTAGCAATATGCGAGATAACGTTAATAGTAAAGGAATGCTCATCATGTACACTTCCCTATATTTTAATTTTTTATCATTCAATTTTCAACCCACCAAAAATGAATGCGCCTTTATTGGTGTAAAAAATTTTTTACAACAACTTTTCAAATTCAGCTTCACCAAGCTGCTTCACTCCAAGTTTCTTTGCTTTATCGAGCTTAGAACCAGGATCTTCCCCTACAACGAGAAAATCTGTTTGACTGCTCACGGAGTTGGTTACTTTCCCCCCACGCTCCTTAATGAGGGCAGAAGCTTGCTCTCGCGAATAATGCGACAATGTTCCCGTAAGAACAAAGGTTTTTTCTGCAAATGGGTGGTGCGCGATGCGTTGTCGCTTCGGAGCAACAAGATGTACCCCTCTCTCCAAAAGTCGCTCTATCTCCTCGATATTGTCTCGATCCTCAAAGTACTGCACGACAGAATGTGCGATTTTTTCTCCAATGCCGGGAATATTTCTCAGCTCCTCTTCTCGCATTTTCATCAGCCCATCGATGCTGCCCGCCTCTTCAGCTAAGATCTCCGCAACGCCTTGGCCTACGTATTTGATACTCAATCCTAGTAGAAATCGCGAAAGAGTTACCTTGCGCGCATGCGTTATGCTCGTGAGCAAGTTGTGAATGGATTTTTTCTTAAAATTGGGCAAATGTGCGAGATCTTTTTCTGTTAAGGCAAAAATGTCCGACGGGTTTTGAATCAATTTCTTCTGAAATAAGAGCTCGACGACGCGCTCGCCCAAATGTTCGATATCTAACGCTTCCTTGCTTGCAAAATAGATGATGCGTCGCATGCGTTGTTCCGGGCAATGCTTTGCATTGGGGCATCGCACAGCCACTTCTTCCTCGCTATGCACAACAGAAGTTCCACAACTTGGACATTTGGCAAGCATCTTCCATGGGTGCGTCCCACGTGGACGCCGCTTCCTATCGACACTGACAATCTTTGGTATGACATCTCCACCTTTTTCGATGGCAACCCAATCTCCCACGCGAATATCTTTGCGCGCTACCTCTTCTTGGTTATGAAGTGTAGCGCGAGAAATAGTGCTCCCCTGCAACAAAACAGGTTCCAATTCAGCAACCGGTGTAAGAACGCCTGTCCGCCCCACCTGGACGACAATTGCGCGAATATGGGTATAGGCTTGCTGTGGAGAAAATTTATACGCAATGGCAAAACGAGGGCTTTTGCCCGTCACGCCAAGAGGTTGATGCAGTGCAAGTTCATTGACTTTGACGACGACGCCATCAATATCGTAGGGTAGATCACCGCGCTTTTTTTCGACGTGATGCGCAAAGCGCAAGATATCTGCCGTAGAATGACACAGTTTGCGATGCTCGTGCGAAAAACTGGGAACTCCTAAGGCATGCAAATACGCATGACATTCCATCTGAGTGGGAACGGGAGGGTGCGCTTCATCTGCAAAGCCGTAAAAGAGCACGCTCAACCCTCTACGCGCTGTTTCTCGAGAGTCAAGCAGTTTAAGGGTCCCTGCAGCTGCATTTCTCGGATTGGCCCACGGCTCGTCTCCCGCTTCTTCATGTTCGCGATTTAAGGCTAAGAAGCGATGATGTAACAAAAATGCCTCTCCCCGAATTTCGAGAAGATCAGGAATAGAATGGCCTTGGAGAATGAGAGGAAGAGAGCGAACCGTTTTGATATTTGCAGTGACATCCTCTCCCTTTTTCCCATCCCCCCTCGTAACTGCACGAGAATAACGTCCTTTTTCATAAAGCACAGTGATAGCCACCCCATCCATCTTGAGTTCTGCACAAAAACTGACCGATCGATTTCCCGCAAGGCGCTTTACGCGCTCTACCCATTGTTCCACTTCTTCCTGTTCATATGTATTGGCTAGAGAGAGCATGGGAAACGGATGTGCTACTTGTACAAATCCTTTGGAAATGGCGGGCGCGATGCGCTGCGTGGGGGAATCTAAGGAAACCCATTCAGGATGTTCTTTCTCAATGGCTTCCAGTTGCTTAACCAGTTGATCGTATTCGTAATCCGAAATAATAGGTTTAGCTTCGACAAAGTAGTACCAGTCATGTTTTTTGACCTCGGAAAGGAGCTTTTCGTATTTTTGTCTAGAAGATGACATTTTCTGTACATATTACAGTGTCAGAGAATATCCCAAAAATTGCGGATGTGATGGATAGTGGATATCCTATTCGAGCATTCCACGGATAACAGACTCTAATCCGAACGTCTTTAGGTTGAAAATTCGACATCGAACACCATCGTTGCTAATGGTGCTAAATGGATTTGCACACCCACTTTTCTTCCTGTGGGGTCATCAACAACAGCAACGTTGGGATTGATTTTTCCTGAACCCCAATAATCGAGTCGATCGGTATTGAATACTTCCTTTATGGACTTCACGTGGGATAGGCGAATGAAGTACTCCGGCACGTAATTGGGCGTGAAGTTATGTACGCAAAAAAGATATTGGTGTGCACTTTTTCGCAAGTAACTGATCGTAGAATTAGCTCGATCAGAAAAATCGATCCATTCAAACCCTCGACCATCAAAATCCCACGTCCACAATGCTGGATGTGCGTGGTAGAAATGATTGATTTCCTTGAAAAATTTCTGAAGCATTTGGTGACGATCGTATTGAAGAAGATTCCAAGATAATGGATCTTTGCAACTCCATTCATACCATTGACCAAACTCTCCTCCCATGAAGAGGAGTTTTTTTCCTGGCTGGCATATCATGTAACTATAGAGCAGTCGCAAATTTGCAAACTTTTGCCAATCGTCCCCTGGCATTTTGGCAAGCAAGCTCGCCTTTTCATGCACGACTTCATCATGTGAGAGTGGAAGGACAAATCGCTCCGAAAAGGCATAGAGTAGCCCAAAGGTCAAATCATTGTGATGATAGCTTCGATGGACAGGATCCTTGCTCATGTAGCGAAGCGTGTCATTCATCCAACCCATATTCCATTTCATATCAAAGCCTAATCCCCCACTATCCAACGAATGCGAAACACCTGTGTACGCAGTGGACTCCTCTGCAAACATGAGCGCATTGGGAAATCTTGCATGGACAACAGAATTTAAATGCTTTAAAAATTCGATGGCTTCCACGTTCTCCTTGCCACCCCATTGATTGGGAATCCATTCTCCCCCATCTCTTCCATAATCAAGATACAGCATCGAAGCAACAGCATCTACGCGAAGTCCATCGATGTGCATTTTGTCCATCCAAAAGAGCGCATTGGCAATCAAAAAGTTCGCTACTTCTGCACGTCCGTAGTTAAAGATGTTGGTACCCCAATGAGGATGATATCCCTTCCTTGGATCCGCATGTTCGTAAAGAAACGTACCATCAAATTGCGCAAGTGCATGATCATCCGTCGGGAAATGAGCCGCGACCCAATCGAGTAAAACGCCAATGCCGTTTTCATGTAGCGTGTTGACAAAGTGCTGAAAATCGCGTGGAGTGCCAAATCGACTTGTGACGGAATAATAACCCGTTACCTGGTATCCCCAAGATTCATCAAGAGGATGTTCTGCAATGGGCATGAGCTCAACGTGAGAAAAACCCATCTCCTTACAATACATGGCAAGTTCTCGCGCCATTTCGACGTAACCCATTTCCCGCCCATCTTTGCGCCATGAGCCAAGATGCACTTCATAGATGTTCAAAGGGAAAGAGGCTTTGTCCCACTGCCGTGATATCCAAGCTTGATCCGTCCATGAAAAGTGATCCACGTCAAAAACCACGGAAGCAGATTTTGGGCGGAGTTCTGAAAACGTCGCATAAGGATCTGCTTTGACTTTGAGCCCCCCATCTTCTGTATGTATCTCAAACTTATACTTTTCTCCCTCTTCAATTCCTGGCACAAAAAGTTCCCATACGCCACTAAACCCCATGCTGCGCATGGGATTTACACGCCCATCCCAATAATTAAAATCTGCAACAAGGGAAACTCTTTTTGCATTGGGAGCCCATACAGAAAACTTCGTTCCTCGCACACCGCCATGAGTACACACGCGCGCCCCTAGAATCTCATATAATTTGTAATGCACTCCTCGAGAAAAGAGATAAGCGTCCATATCTCCAAAGGTAGGGAGAAATGCATAGGGATCCTGGGCGAGAAGTCCATTTTGGTGATAAACGCGATAATTGTGCGGTTCAGTTGCAGGAGGTACTGTGCACACAAATAAGCCCCCCTCTTCCTTGAGATCTACTAAACGTCCAAACAATTCGATACGCACATTCTTGGCTCCGGGGCGATAAAGACGGATGATCTTATTGCCTTGCTCTTCATGAAGCCCCAAGAACTGATGCGGATTATATAGATGTTGTTCCCATTCCTTTATATGGTTTCCCATCGCGATACCCTTCGGTCAATGAGAGCTGCCGTGATCTGTTGCACGAGCGTATAAAAGACCACTGGCAACACTACCGATAAATAACCACCAAAGAGTTCCGCTGCAAAAATAAGTCCAGAACCATTGTTGTTCATCCCCAAGGCAAATAGCAGAGAAACGCGCTCGTTTCGAGGAGCTCTCGTAATCCGTCCTACGATCCATCCCGAAAAATATCGCAAGAGGCAAAGAGTTGCAGCTAAGACAAAAACAAACACAATAAAACCCCAAGGCTGTTTGGAAAACATTTTCGGAAGGGCAACTGCGGCATTAGAATAGTTCAAAAGGAGAAGATTGATAAAGTTTGTCAACTTAAGATAGGGCTTTATGGAATCGTATAGCCTCCATCTTCCAGCCCAATTGACAGCGATTCCTGCAAAAGAAGGAATCACCACTCCTAAGATGAGAAAAAGTCCAATCCCTCGTAATGCAATTTCAAAAAAATGCTCCCCTGTCCCAGAGAAAATAATGCGACTCACTCCACTGAGAAGAAGAGGCGTCGTGATCGGGCTGAGCAATGTGGAAAGCAAAACAAGCCCTAAACTTAGTGCCATATTTCCCTCTGCATCTTCAGACCACGCAACTGATGCCCCGGCAATGGGCAACGCACTCACCAGCGCAAGGCCAAAGATCAACCCCGAACGCTGTGCTGTATCTCCCCAGAGCAGAGTCAAGCTACCCATGACGAGGACAAGGCAAAAGGGAATAATCAAATTCGTCAAATATCCCGTTGCCATCATGCGTAAGTTATGCTTTACATTTTTGAATTCACTCATTCGAAGACCCAAACCGGCATTGAAGAGAAGGAGTGCGAGGAGAAGAACGGAAACCGTTACCTCAAATTTCGCTCCCTCAGGTCCCCGAAATGTCCCTAGAGCTGTCGTGCGAA
This sequence comes from bacterium, assembly GCA_021802305.1. GTDB lineage: Bacteria > Chlamydiota > Chlamydiia > Chlamydiales > Rhabdochlamydiaceae > JAKAAD01. The sequence continues at coordinate 4,980 of JAKAAD010000025.1, read as the reverse complement.
TTTGTTCACCTAACCAAGGGAAAAAATAGGCAAACACGTAACTTAGCAACAAAAGAAAGAGAAAGAAGCGATGAATGAAATGAGTCACTAAAGAAACTCTGCGCTGCATATTTTGCACTATATACACAAGTCAAAAAAAATGACGCAATTTGGAATGAAAAAATGTGAAAAGATCAAGAAACTTTATCTAGATCACTGTATAAAGAGTTTAGACGCTCCCTTCTACAACCCCTCTTTCTTCCTCTGGAAATTCATCCCAAAATTCTCGATGTACGTAAAGATCATGCGTCAATATTTTTAGATCGATAAAAAGTGCAAGGGATACTCCCCAAACAGGAAAAAAGGGAAGCGCTCCCGATACAATTTCTAACAAACTTTTTGCGTACTCTACTTTTGTTCCCGATTCATAAGCTTTATGCAAACGATACAAACCACAAATAACTCCCACAAAAATGGTTGCATGAGGAAAAGCTTTCCCAAATCCATGTATCTCCTGTATAGCAGGGACGCATGCAAACAATTTGGCCACAACTTTTCCTACACCACTCGATAAGGCAAAGAGATCTGTATTGCGCCGCTCCACCCCTTCGCTGGGAAGCCATCTTGTCGCTGGTTCAAGTTGCATCAACTTCTCCTAAAGTAAGAAATGATTTTCATTTCTGTATTTTACCTAGTACTCATATTCAAAGCAAATTTTTGAATCCAATTCCATATCTATGGAAGTGCAGCTATGGATCCTCATGGCATTACCTCTTTGCGTGGATTCCCATGATCACCGAAAGCATCGTAATAGCAACGAGTGAGTAGAAGAACATCGCATAGGCCCAAGACTGGGTCTTCTTCGCCTGAAATCCCCATATGCTCAAAACAACCCAACCCACTCCTATGACAACCGAAACGGTTAGGTAAAGAATCCCCGTATACCCAAAAACGCTAAGTAACGGAGCTATCAAACAAAAAATCACGGTAGACAGCAACGTCTGCCATTGAACAGCTCGCATGCCGGAAGAAACAGACAAAACGGGAATAGAAGCAGCTGCATAATCGCGCATATGTAGTACCGCAAGCGCAAAAAAATGAGGAAGCTGCCAAAAAAAGAGCATCGCATAGAGAAGAATTGCCCCTATGTCAAAATGGGGATAACAGGCGCAATATCCTACAACAGGTGGAACGGCACCCGCAAAACTTCCTACGTAAATCCCAAGAGAAGAGCGCCTCTTTGCATAAGTGTACAAAAAGACATAGATACAAAAGCCGCAACAAGCAAGAAACAACGCAAGAAGATGCACGCACGTACCCAAAATCAATACACCGAGCAACCCCAAATGTATCGCGAAAAAAAGTGCTTGGCGTGGGAGAATGGTTCCTGAAACTAATGGCCGTCCTTGGGTCCTTGTCATTTTCGCGTCAATAGCTCGATCCAGGAGGTTATTGAACACGCAAGCAGAAGCCATGATGAGCATCAAACCAGAAAGCGCAAAACACAACGCGGCATAATCGATGCGCCCTTGCGCTGCAACGAGAAATCCTCCAACTGCAGTCCAGGTATTCCCAAAAACAATTCCAGGTTTTGCAAGTCGGTAATACTCTTTTACTAAGAGCCATTTATCTTGCCAAAGCGAACCTTGTGTCTGAAGAATATTTTCTGAAATAGTAGCTCCTAAATGGGCATTACGCGTTCGTTCAATGTAAACATGATCCAAAGAGTTCCTCCTATGAGAATCATGACGATGAGAGTCATAAACCCAAACACAAGCAAATTCCATCGCGGTTTTGGTTCTTGCCCCAGATGAAAAAAGAATTGTAGCTGGGCAAGCGCCTGCACACCTCCAAGACTCAAAAGAGTGGGAACTATGATGTGTAAAGGATATTTGTTTTCATAGGCAAAGTAAAAAGCAAGCAGAGTCAGCAAAACAGAAGCAACATATCCCATGACATACGAAGGAAAAGCAGCCCCTGCAAATCCTGGCTTCACGATACAACTCCCATCAAATAGACAACGGTAAAAATGAAGATCCACACCACATCTAAGAAATGCCAAAAGAGACGTAAACACGCAAGTCGTTTGAGCACTGATGGCGTAAGACCGCGAACGCTCGTTTCGATAATAAAAAAGAGAATCCAAAGAAGCCCAATGGAGACGTGGGTCCCATGCGTGCCCACTAATGTGTAAAAAGAAGTTAAAAATGCACTCACTTTCCAGCCATAACCTGCGTGCACAAATTCCGTAAATTCCGTTCCCTCTACTACCACAAAACCAAGCCCAAGGAAAAAAGTTGCGATCATGGAAATGACTACACCCCATTTTTTCCCATGAATCGCGGAAATGCCAGCAAGACCAGCTGTGAAACTACTCGTGAGGAGAAAAAGTGTCTCCATGAGTGGATACGTGAGTGTAAAAAGCTCCTTAGAAGTAGGTCCGCCAAACGTCGCATCGCGCAGTACTCCATAGGCTGCAAAAAAAGAAGCGAACAAAATCGCATCGCTCATAATGTAGAGCCAAAATCCTAAGATCGTCCGATGATGGACAACCCGCTCCGTCTCTTTTGTGACCACCTCTTGAATGACTAATGCTTCTGACATTTCCCTTCCTCTAACTCCCGCACGTGCTCAGGAGAAAAATAGACATCTGTCTCCTTCTGGGCAAAGCGCACTACCATGCAAATGACAATCCCTCCCAAACTCGCAACAGAAAGCCAGACAATGTGCCAGACAATAGCAAAGCAAGCTGTGAATCCACAGCCCCCCATCAACAGAGGAATGGGCGTATTTTTCGGCATGTAGAATCCTTCGTATCGCAGCTCTTCTTGAGCGGGATGAATCTTTTTCTCCCAAAAAGCATCGCGAGAATGCACTGTGGGAATGATGGCAAAATTATAGTGCGGTGGTGGTGATGTCGTGCTCCATTCGAGTGTACGCCCATCCCACGGATCTCCTGTTTCATCGCGATTTTGCTTGCGCTGTTTGATACTCACGATGACTTGTAACACACTCAAACTAGCTCCGATAACAATCAGAACAACACCTACTCCCGCCACGAGAAAGAGCGGTTGCCATTCTGCTACTTCGTAATGATTCAGCCGCCTCGTTGCCCCCATGAGACCAAGAAGGTAAAGAGGCATAAAGGCAACGAGAAATCCCCAAAACCAAAACCAAAATGCGATCTTGCCCAATTTTTCATTGAGTGAAAATCCCATAAATTTAGGAAACCAATACGAAAACCCTGCCAGAAATCCAAAAAGCACCCCTCCTATGATCACAGAATGAAAATGCGCAATGAGAAATAAACTATTGTGCATTTGAAAATCTACCGGAGGAAGCGCTAACAAAACACCGGCAAGCCCTCCCACCGTAAAAGCAATCACAAATCCTATAAACCAAAGCATGGGGGTTGTGATGCGCACGCGGCCGCGATATTTCGTAAAGACCCAATTAAATACCTTGACTCCTGTCGGGATGGCAATGAGCATCGTGGCAATGCCAAATACTGCATTGATTTCTGGTCCCGCTCCCATGACAAAAAAATGGTGCAGCCAAACCACAAAGGAAAGAAACGTGATGGCAATGATGGCCCAAACCATCGAAACATAGCCAAAAATGCGCTTATGAGAAAAGGTTGCAACAACCTCGGAAAAAATACCAAAGGCAGGGAAAATGAGAATGTATACTTCCGGATGTCCCCATGCCCAAATCAGATTCGTGTACAACATAAAATTTCCGCCAAATCCCGCAGAAAAAAAATGCATGCCCAACAACCGATCCCATGCCAGCATAAACAAGGTTCCCGCTAAGATAGGGAAAGCAAAGACGACAAGAATCAATGCCGCGAGTGCACACCATGTAAAGAGAGGCATTTTCATGAGCGACATTCCCGGACAGCGCATCGTAAAGATCGTCGTCAAGAAATTGACCCCCGTCAGTAAACTCCCTACTCCGGCGAGCTGTACAGCCCATATCCAATAATCGATTCCGACACCCGGGCTATATTCAGGGCTAGAAAGGGGGGGGTAAGAAAGCCAGCCCGCAGCACCAAATTCCCCAATGATAAGAGAGAGATTGATGAGAAAGGCAGCCCCGGCAAAAAGCCAAAAGCTTACCGCATTGAGAAATGGAAATGCAACATCTCTTGCACCAATTTGCAGAGGAACAAGCAAGTTGATCATGCCAAACACAATGCCCATGCCCACAAAAAAAATCATAGTGGTGCCATGCGCAGAAAAAATCTCTTGAAAGTGTTCTGCGCCCAAATATCCCATTGACTCGCCTACAGCATAGGCTTGTTGTGCACGCATCATAAACGCATCGGCAAGTCCTTTAAAGAGCATGAGAATCACAACGACGAGATACATCACCCCAATTCTTTTAGGATCTAGTGATGTGATCCATTCACGCCAAAGCCATTTCCACTTGCGAAAGTAAAGGAGTAATCCTGCAATAGCAAGGACCACAAAGACCATGAACGCATCCGCACCATATTCGATAGGATCATGTTCTAATGCCTTCCACGTTAAACGACCAAACAGTTCACTCGTCATGCGCTTTCCCTTTGCGGATGCATGTATTTTTGTAAAATCCACTGAAACAGATCCTTCTGCTTGAGGAGATAGATCGTTGGCGCAATATATTGACTCGGTTGCACAAGTGTTTCATATGTGGGGAGATCGAGCAATTTCTCTGAGCGCTTTGCAGATGCAACCCATTGATGAAACTCTTCCTGCGTCATCGCATGTGCACGAAATATCATACTCGCAAATCCTTCCCCGCTCAAATTTGCAGAAGATCCGCGAAAACTCCCTGTTCGTTCTGCTTGAAGATATAATTCCGTGCGCATACCCGGCATTGCATAAACTTGTCCGCCCAACTGTGGAATCCAAAAAGAATTGATGGGCGCTTCTCCCGTCAGTTCAAAGTGAATAGGCGTATTCACAGGGAAATGAAGCACATTCACAGAAGCAAGTTTTTCTTCCGGATAAAGAAAGA
>JAKAAD010000024.1 GCA_021802305.1 bacterium | reverse complement strand
TTCAACAATCACATGCCCGGTTTCCCTCCAAGGATCAAAAAAAGGCTCATCGCTCTGCGGCAGAAGTGCCTGCGATGAATCCAGTTGTCCAAGCTGCCTGAAAATTAAAACCACCCGTTACTCCATCAATGTCTAATATTTCTCCAGCAAAATAGAGTCCGGGGCAAATTTTGCTTTCCATTGTTGTAAATTGGACTTCCTTCCGAGTGACTCCTCCGCAAGTCACAAATTCTTCTTTGTGCGTCGTTTTTCCGTTTACCTGGTACATATCTGCATGCAGCTTTTGCGCGAGGATCTGCAAATGCTTTTGCGGGATATCATTGAGCCGCCTTTCGTCATTGAGGAGAGTTTTCCAGAGATTCCTCGATAGTTTGAATGGATTTTCTGAAAGAAGAGTTCTGTGTGGAACTGTCTTTTTGCATTGAAGAAGCGTTTCAAAGATTTGGGAGATGGTTGTGTCGGGAAGCCAGTTGATTGCAAGTGGTATTGCATATCCATGTTCATAAAGAGTTCTAGCCCCCCACGCTGAAAGCTTAAGAGCAGCAGGGCCGCTGAAGCCAAAGTGCGTGATGAGAAGGGACCCCCTTTGGACAAGTGAAGTGCCGGGAATGGATAGTTCGACAGGATTGTGAGAAATGCCGCTTAGCCCTTTGAGGGGTGAAGTGGGGATATTCAATGTAAAAAGAGAAGGAACTGGTGTTTGGATTGCATGGCCCAATTGGGTTGCCCATGAATGACCATCCCTCCCATTGCCTGTAGCGAGGATGAGTGTACGAGTGACATAGGGACCTACTTGAAATCCTCGATCTGTTTTTTTGATCTTTTCAATTCTTTGCCTCATGTAAATCTCCAAATTGAGCTTTTTTGCCTCATCGAGAAGAATATTTATGATCGTTTCCGAGCTATCCGTAATGGGAAAGACCCTGCCATCAGCCTCAGTTTTTAAGGCAACGCCCCGAGCTTCAAACCACTCGATGGTATCTTGGGGTTGAAATCTATGAAAAGCACCCATTAGCTCATGACCGCCTCGAGGATAATTTTGCATAAGTTTCCCAGGATCAAAACAGTGATGGGTTACATTGCATCTACCACCTCCGGAGATGCGAACCTTCGCAAGGAGAACGCCGCTTTTTTCAAGAAGGGCTACTTTGGCAGTTGGGGCGATTGTCTGAGCGCGAAGGGCAGCAAATAGGCCTGCAGCTCCCCCTCCAATCACAATTACGTCGTACATATACACAAAAGAACATAAATTATATGAAAAAATTATTTTTCGTGCATTATATGTTGCTCATGCAATAGAATAACTCTATTGATATAAAAAAAATGACAAGTTTTGCTCAATGGGAATTGTCCTCCCCACTTATTGTATCACTTACAGGCATGGGAATCCTAACCCCTACCCCCGTTCAACAAGAGACAATCCCACTTGCACTCCAAGGCTGTGATATCTTGGCCTCTGCACAGACCGGTACAGGAAAGACGATTGCCTACCTTATCCCGCTCATTCAAAAAATCATTAAAAATCCAGAGACCCACGCTTTGATTTTGGCTCCCACCCGCGAATTAGCTATGCAGGTACATCAAACCCTCAAACAGATGATGGAGCCCCATTTCAATACCGCTCTTCTCATTGGCGGTGCGTCGATGTTCCGCCAGCTTGCCGAACTGAAAAAAAAGCCCCGCGTTATCGTAGGAACACCAGGCAGAATCAACGATCACCTCGAGCGTCGCAGCTTACATCTGGAAGACACCCGCTTTTTGGTCATCGATGAAGCGGATCGCATGCTGGACATGGGATTTGGAGTGCAATTGGATCGAATTGCAAAACATCTTCCTGAATCACGGCAAACTCTCCTCTTTTCTGCGACTCTTTTTACTAATATTGTTCGCTTGGCACAAAGGTTTTTAAAAGACCCCAAACGAGTAGCTATTGACACGATCCACAAATCTGCTCCAAAAATCCAACAAGAAACCATCCGCGTTTCTCATTCTGAAAAAAAAGCGGAATTATTGAAACAACTCAACCAGCGTGAAGGATTGATCATTGTTTTCGTAAAAACAAGGCGCCGAGCAGAGAGCATGTCCAAAGAATTGAGGCACGAGGGTCACAATACAGAAGCAATGCATGGAAATTTAGGCCAAGGCCGCCGTGAGCAGGTTATTCGCGCTTTTAGAAACTCTAAAAGCCGCATTCTCGTAGCGACCGATATCGCCTCTAGAGGCCTTGATATTCCTCATGTCATGCATGTGATTAATTACGACCTTCCTGAATGTCCAGAAGATTATATTCACCGGATTGGAAGAACCGGACGTGCTGGTGCAGAAGGCTTTGCACTCTCATTGATTTCGCCAGAAGACAATGTTCGATGGAGGGATATCGAGCGAATGCTCAATCCCCATGTTCATGCAGCTCCTCGCCATGAAAAGCCATCCTCTTCTCGGAAGCATGCATCAAATCATTATCATGCAAAGAGAAATTGGCGATCCCAAAAATTTACACCTAGAAAAAGAACTAGAGCATAGAATTCCTCATGCGACCCTTCGGCTCTTCCTTGAAAAGGAAAGATGTCGGCAATCCATTTTAAAGCAAAATTGTTCCAATCGATTCGTGGATGATTCTCCAATTATAGGAGAGCGTACGTGCACAACTCCCCCCTCATGAGGGCTAGTGATCTTTCATGTCTGATGCAAGGGAAAGGGGCCTTGACCGCAACTACGTGGCGTGGCTCCATATTGCTTTTGTAAGGAAAAGTTTGAATGCATTGTAATGCACAAAATGGCATAAAGAATGTATGCAATTGTAAATGACAAAGCTCAACCTGTTTTACACCGGCCTTTTAGGGGTTAATGAATACGTTGCGCCTTATTCATACAGCCATGGCTAACTTTTAAACTTTCTTATATAACATGATGGAACGAATAAGAAGAGTCATTGATATAATTTTTAGCATCTGTGTGCTCTTATGCGGCGCGCCTCTCTTTTTCTTGCTCGCACTACTGATCAAATGTACTTCAAGGGGACCTATTTTCTATTGCAGTCAGCGTTTGGGTTATGAAGGTAAGCCCTTTGATTTTTATAAATATCGTTCGATGTACACCGGGGCGGATACAAAGTTGGAAGCGATTTTGCTTAAAAATACGAAGAAGCGTAAAGAATGGCAAAAATATTGCAAACTCAAGGATGATCCTCGCCTTACAACGATTGGAAAGTTTTTGAGAAAACATTCGCTCGATGAACTTCCACAATTTATCAACGTTTTAAAAGGAGATCTCACTCTCGTAGGACCCAGGCCCTACCTTCCCCAAGAACTGGAAAAAATTCAGGAAATTTTGGGGTCTAAAACTTCTACGCTTTTTTCATTAAAGCCTGGCCTTACTGGTGTTTGGCAAACATCGGGACGCAGTCGCCTCTCGTTTGCACAAAGACTGATGATCGATATGGAGTACATCGAGAAACGCTCACTGAGACTAGATATGCACCTCATTGCAAAAACTGCACTCATAATGCTTTTCCCAAAAGGAGCTTTTTGATTGCATCGCTCTTTTTCTCTCTTTTTGCAAGTATTTTCATTCCTTTGTGGTTTCCACATCTCCATCTGCTCTTTTTCTCTCCATGCCTTGCACTAGCTTGCATGAAATACACAAAAGCAAAAGCAATCTGGGTCAACGCAGGAATTGGATGTTTAAACGATTTACTTTCTGTGCAATTTTTCTTCGGTGCACAAGCAGCTATACATACAGTTGCAACGACTTTTCTCTATTCATTGAGAGGATATTTATATCCGCATAAACTCCTTTCTCTTCCGTTTTTCACTTTACTATTTAGCATTACCATTAGCTTTTTAGAGAAGAGCCTCGTTCTTTGGCAAGAATCTGCGCACGCCTTTTCATGGAAAGGAATTACAACAGATATTTTTGTCATGTCGTTTTTCGATGCTCTATACGCTTTTTGCTTTCTACCAAAGAAACGTAGAAACGTGTCACAATGGAGTCATTATGTCCACTGAAGAATATCTTTCCGTTGCTTTGCAAGCAGCGCTTCAAGCGGGAAATCACCTACGTCATGGTATTGAAAGGGAATTTGTTGTCGAAACAAAACCAGGGAAGCACAATTTTGTCACTGAATACGACAAGAGTGCAGAAAAGAAAATCTTAGATATCATTTTAACGAGGTTTCCCAACCATCGAATTCTTGCAGAAGAAAGCGGCGAGATTCAAACAGCAAAGAGCGATGTCACTTGGATCATTGACCCTTTGGATGGCACTCTCAATTTTTTACGACGCATCCCCATTTTTTGCGTGAGCATCGGTGTCGCTATTCAGGAAAAAGTGGTGATAGGAGTTATTTATCAACCTATTACGCAGGAACTCTTCTTTGCACAAAAAGGAAAAGGTGCTTTTCTGAACGGAGGCCCCATTCGCATTTCTTCAACAAAAAAACTAGAAAAAGCGGTGGTTGCAACGGGTTTTCCATACAATGTAGATCAAAATCCATTGCAATGCATTGATCGTTTTGCATACATGCAGGCAATGGGTCTTCCCATACGAAGGTTTGGATCTGCTGCAATAGATCTTGCGTACGTTGCAGCGGGACGCTTTGATGCCTATTGGGAAGTCTCTTTACATCCTTGGGATATGGCTGCAGGAAAAATCCTCGTTGAAGAGGCTGGAGGAAAAGTCACCCATTACGATGGGTCTCCTCACCACGTTTTTTCTCATGAAACGCTCGTTGCTTCTAATGGATATCTGCACGATGAAATGCTTAAACACATCAATGAAAAAACTCGTTGGGGGCACTAAAGATGCTTTTAGATGGGAAACAAGCTGCCGCGCAGATTGAAGAGCGAATTGCTTCTTCGATAAAAAAGCTCAAGCATCGCCCTCCAGGACTTGCTTTTATCCTTGTGGGTGAACATCCCGCTTCGCGCATTTATATCGAAGCAAAGAAGAAAAAATGCAAAGCCGTTGGCATTCAATCCTTTGATTGCGAACTCTCCACCCACTGTACAGAAGAAGAACTTCTAAAAAATATTCAAGAACTCAATAGAAATCCCGAAGTAGATGGGATTTTAGTACAGCTACCGCTCCCTCCCCAGATCTCTGTACATCGCGCCTTATCGGCAATCGATCCCAAAAAGGATGTCGATGGTTTTCATCCTACGAATATTGGCAAACTCCTCTTAGGTGAAACCGACGGATTTATTCCTGCAACTCCACTGGGCATACAACTCCTACTGACACACTACCAAATCCCCCTTTTGGGCAAACACATAGTCATCGTAGGAAGGAGTAATATCGTTGGGAAACCCCTTGCTGCACTCCTCATGCAAAAAGCTCCTCATTGTAATGCAACTGTCACTGTTGCACATAGCATGACCCAAAACCTCCCTTCTCTCTGCAAAACAGCCGACATCCTCATTGCTGCAGTTGGTCATCCCAAATTCATTACACCAGCTATGGTACACCCTGGAGCTGTGGTCGTAGATGTTGGCATCAATCGCGTGCAAAATGCAAAGAAGGAAGCTCACATTGTCGGAGATGTCGATTTCGATGCTGTTTCTCCCCTAACGAGTCACATTACTCCAGTTCCTGGTGGAATTGGACCCATGACCATTGCAGCTCTCTTATCTAACACCATCTTGAGTTATGAGCGACGCAGCTAAAACCATCTTTTTTGACCTGGGAAATGTGTTGCTCTTTTTTGACTTAGGCAAAATGAGAAAACAAATCGCGCAGTTTAGTGGGCTGAGCCTACCTATTATTCGCAAAGAGATAAGTAAACTTTTTGAACCCTATGAAAAAGGCGACATTGCCACGAAAGACCTTCATGCGCACTTTTGTTCGTTAGCTGGCAAGCCTCTTGGATACCAAGGTCTTTTACACGCAGTTGCAGATATCTTTATTCCCAATGAACCTGTGATCTCACTCCTTCCCCTACTCAAAGAAAATGGTGTACGACTCTTTTTGCTATCAAATACCTGTGAAGCGCACTTTTCCTATGCCTATCAACAATTTCCTTTTTTGCATCTCTTTGATGGCTATATTCTTTCTTATAAAGTTGGTGCACGAAAGCCTGATGCGCATATCTTTGAAGAAGCACTACGCGTAGCAAACTGTCAAAGAAATCATTGTTTTTATACAGATGATATCCCAGAATATGTGGCAGCTGCCAAGGATCTCCACATTGATGCTGAGCTATTTACTTCTGTAGACGCATTAAAAACACAACTTCGAACGCGAAATTTGCTATAATTTTTATCATGGATAAAAAGACCGCCCGTGAAATCGTCTCAGGTACGATCCGAATGCATCCCAGAGGATTTGGATTTGTCGTCCCCGACACCTTAAGCCCCTATACACAAGATATCTTTATCCCTCGACATCTTGCAGACAATGCCGTGGACGGCGATCGCGTTGAAGTCCTACTCCTTGATCCAGGAACATGGGAGAAAGGCCCGGAGGGGAAAATTATTGCGATTCTATCGCGTGCACGCAAGCACATAGCTGGGACAGTGCGCTCTCTTACGCGCCATCGCGAAGCAATTGCCCATGCTCCTATCTTAGGCACAACAAAATACCTCACCGTTCGCATTCCCAATGGAATGACTGTAAGAGTGGGTGATCGCATTATCGCAAAAGTAATTGAATGGGGCGATGAACAAAATGCCACTACTTCTGAATTACAACACGTCATTGGAAACATCAATGATCCCTCCATCGACATCGATGCTGCAGTCGAAGAATTCGATCTTCGCTCAGGATTTCCGAATACGGCTCTTGAAGAGGCACGAGCATGGGAAAAAAAGCCTGGCTATAAAGGAGGAAAAGAACGCGAGGATTTGATGAACCTCGAATGCGTGACCATTGATCCGGAAACTGCAAGAGATTTCGACGACGCGCTCTCCATCTCGAAGGACAAAAATGGCCATTATCATTTAGGTGTGCACATAGCGGATGTCGCGGCCTACGTCAAAAACGGGTCAGCTCTCGATATCGAAGCAAAAGCGCGTGGTAATTCTACCTATTTTCCTGGGAAATGCATTCCAATGCTTCCAGAAGAGCTTTCCAATAATCTCTGCAGCTTAATCCCCGATGTTCCCCGTCTCACTTGTTCAGCTCTTATGACGTTTAATGCCAAAGGTGACGTGATTAATAGCCGCATCACCCGAAGCCGAATTTGCAGCAGAAAGCGCTTTACCTACGAAGAGGCAAAAGCTGTCTTGGACAAAAAGCTTAAAAGCCCTCATGAAGCAAGGCTCAGGCTCATGGTTGAGCTTTGCACACTTCTCAAGAAGAAACGCGAAGAAAGAGGAAGCTTTGATTTCACATTGCCAGAAATCGTCATTTTGCAAGATGAACGCGGACAGCCCTATGGCGTGAAACAAATTGAGTACGACATTACGCATCAATTGGTAGAAGAGTTCATGCTAAAAGCAAACGAAGTCGTCGCTATTGAACTTGCAAATCGAGGAAAACCCGTCCTTTATCGCGTGCACGAAGAGCCAATGGAAGATAACATGATCGAATTTGCCAACTATGCACGCTCCTTAGGATTTAAGCTCTCCAAAAAGCCTAAACCACATGAATTGAAACGCATTTTCGAAGAAGCAAAGAAGACCTCCCATTCCCATCAACTTTCGATTGCCTTTATTCGCAGTATGAAGATTGCACAGTATTCTCCTGAAAATGCAGGCCATTATGGCCTTGCATTGGAATATTACTGCCACTTTACGAGCCCTATTCGCCGCTACAGTGATTTGATCACCGAGCGCTTACTTTTCGACGAAGAAGATCCAGACCTTAATCCTGAAGCCCTTGCTACGCACTGCTCAGAACAAGAACGCATTAGTTTTCGTGCAGAAACAAGCGTTAAAACACTAAAAAAACTTCGCCTTCTCAAAGTCTTTCTCGACGAAAACCCACAGCGAGTCTACCCGGCAAAAATTGTACGCATTAAGCATTTTGGGATCTTCTTTGAGCTCGTTGATCTTTTCATCGATGGATTTTTGCATATTTCTGAACTTGAAAATGATTATTTCCTGCACAATCCCCAAACACAGCAACTGGTCGGAGAACGCACTGGTATGAAGTACATTCTGGGACAAACCATTCACGTGCGCATTTGCAGTATTGACCTCATTGATCAAGAAGCTCGTTACATGTTGATCTCTGAACAGCCTAGAAAATCAAAGAAAAACGCTCGATGAAACTTCCTCGCACTTTTTACACCCAATGCGATGTAGTAGCAGTTGCCAAAGGGTTACTCGGCAAAGTCCTTTACACGCAAGATGACAATGGATGCATCACTGGGGGCGTCATCATCGAAACAGAAGGCTATGCGGGAGCACAAGATCGTGCATCCCATGCATACAAAAATCGTCGCACCAAACGCACAGAAGTTCTTTTCCGTGAAGGAGGCGTTGCATATATTTATTTGTGTTATGGCTTGCACTACTTGATGAACGTCGTGACAAATCAAATCGAAATACCACATGCAGTACTCATTCGCGCGTTGCATCCCCTTATTGGAATTCCCTTGATGCAAAAGAGGCGCAAAACAGACAATATCGCACTCTTAAGCGCAGGCCCCGGCACACTTTCCGTAGCAATGGGCATTACCAAAGCACATCATGGCGTTGATCTCAGAGGCAGCCAACTGTGGATTGAAGATGCCAAAATCTCCTTTGTTGAGGAGGAGATTTGCTCAGGACCTCGTATCGGTATTGACTATGCAGGCGCAGATGCTGCACTCCCTTGGCGGTTTTGGCTTGCAAGTGGAGTGCATCCAAGGTTATCATCCATTTTTACAAGCTTATGAAAAAATATTTCATTACAGGATTAGTGATCCTCCTCCCGATTGCAATTACCGTTGCCATCTTAGTCTTTGTCATCGATTTTTTAACGCACCCTTTCGTTGGTCTCGTCTCCTCTGCTCTTGCCAAATATCGACTCCCGCCCACGCTCATCACATTCTTTAGCGAAATCATCATTTTGATTCTCCTCTTCTTTTTCATTACGCTGCTAGGAGCGATTGCACGTTGGTTTTTTATTCATGCGCTCTTCAAATTAGGCGATCGCATTCTTCGCCGCATTCCGATCGTCAACACGGTATACAAAACTTCCAAAGACATCATCAATACAATCTTTGCTAAGGATAAAAATGCATTCAAACAAGTCGCGATGGTGCCATTTCCGAGCAAAGAAAGTTATGTCATTGGATTGGTTTCCCAAGATGCACCACAAATTTGCAATAATGCAACAAATTCGCAATTAATCACTGTGCTTGTCCCGACGACGCCCAATCCAACTACTGGATTTCTCATGATGTTTAAAAAAGAAGAAATTATCCTCATTGACATGAGACCAGAAGAAGCTATTAAGTATGTTGTTTCTTGCGGTGTCATCATACCAGGTACACAGAACCCCCCAAAGATTTTGTGAAGCGAGCTTTTATTACGGGTCTTATCCTTTTTCTTCCACTTGGAATTACGGTCTGGCTCCTTTTAAAAGTATTTCGCCTCTTCACAAGTCCACTTCTAGGATTAGCAGATGTAGTGCTTAATGCATTAGAAACCCATTTCCATGTCTCTCTTCAAATGCATCAAACACTTGCACACGGTATTGCGCGTCTCCTTTCGTTGATGTTGTTCCTTTGCGCTGCTCTTCTTTTAGGGTTCACGGGTCGCAAATTCATGGGATGGATTTCCGATTTGATGTTCGCGCGAATTCCGTTCATTGGCTGGATCTATCGCTTAAGCAAAGAAGTTACAACCACAATGTTCGATCCAAAGAATACTCTCTTCAAGCAAACCATCCTCGTCCCTTACCCTCACTCTGATGCCTTTGCCTTAGGGTTTCTTGTTGGCGACACTCCTTCCTATTTTCACAAGTACGTGCAAAAAACCGAAGTCGTTGTCTTTGTCCCAACTGCTCCCTATTCTGTCGCAGGATTTTTACTTCTCTACCCTTCAAAGAATACATATCCTACCGGCCTCACTATTGAAGATGGCTGTACATTCTTGCTTAGAGGCGGAAGCTTAGACCCTACCATTCAAAAATAGTTTATACGACGAAACTTTTTTCTAAATACTAGCCGAATCATTGCAACATATCTTGGTATTATTTCTCGATTACATTATTGTTATTCGTGACAGGTAGGATATATGATTCGATTGAGTAAACAAGCGAGAAGACGGTTGCAAAGCCCCCGTCGACCGCAGCCTCCAGCGCTAAAAACTGGTCCCAAAAAAGATCAATTGCCTCAAGGTTATAAGCAAGTAGTGAATGCTGTTGAAGGCGATCTTAAACAAGAAATGTTTATTCCAAAAGGTAAATAAAATTATGACAAGACACCGAAGCTACGGAAAAGCAAGTAAAAAAGCAAAAAAGCGCAATGTTCTCAAGCGTTATGAGCGCATCGATGTATTAAAAAGCATCGGTAAATGGAAGACTGGCGAGAACAAAAAAGTTACGGGTCTTCCCAAAACCCCTATCCTTGGTTAAATCTACTGGGGCATTTGATCACCCTCACGTTTTTTCTTAGCCTTGCCTTTGTACTTTCCTCTGGCATCCTCACCGCGATGACGGTGAGCCTTCATTCCTTGGGACGTTTACAAGGAGAAGAATGGATTAAAAAACCAAGCTTTTTTTTTGTAAAATTATACCCTTTCTTTATTCAAGGAAACTTATGGGAAAGCACTCTCTTCGCCTTAAGTTTTACGAAACACATACTTCGCATTGGATACATCTGCAGCGCTATCTTTTTCTTTCTTCAGATTTCCCCTTTTTCTCATGCAGTAAGTGCGAGGAACCACGAAGTCATCTTTCAGAATGGCCTCCTTGTTGTCGTAGTACTTCTGATCACAATTGTATCCTTGTTGATCGATATTCTCTTTAGCATCTTAGGACGAGAAAAAGCTGAAGGCAGTTTTTCTTTTCTGAGTCCCATTGCATCGCTTCTTCTGGCAATCCATCTTCCGATCACTGCGCCGTTTTATCGCTTAATGCAATTCCTTTTGCCCAAAAAGCAAGGTAAAATTCCCCATCTTCCTTCCGCTCAACTTCGCGAAAAAGTATTGGAATTGTTGAAACAATCTGAAGTTGGAGCCTACCTCGATGCAACTGAACAGCAATTCATCCTCTCTATTTTGTCGTTTAAAGAGCGCATCGTACGCGAAGTCATGGTCCCCCGCATCCAACTTTTTTCTCTTGATGTGCGAACGTTGGTAAAAGATGCTGCTCGCAATTTTATTGAAGAGGGCTATAGCCGCATTCCTGTCTACCGCGAAAACGTAGATAACATCGTAGGCGTTTTGTACTACAAGGACCTTCTCAAACTCTACGTCCATCCAAGTCATGCGCAAGATCCAGGCACGCTCTCTATTGAAAAAATCGCAAAACCGATCTTGTATGCACCGGAAACGAAAAAAATTGCCCAACTATTACAAGAATTTCGAAATAAGCAAATCCATTTAGCCATTGTTGTGAATGAATGGGGCGGCACCGAAGGAATCGTTACCATTGAAGATATTGTAGAAGAACTCGTTGGAGAAATCGCAGATGAGTTTGATGTCGGGCAACCGTTGCTCTACACGCCTATTCCCAGTGGAGGATGGATTGTGGATGCCAAAATGGCCATTGTAGACATTCAAGAAGAGCTTAGAGTAAAAATTCCATTAAATCCCGAATACGATACGATCGGAGGATACGTATTTCACCGTGCAGGAAGCATTCCTAGCAAAGGTTGGCGGATTCATCACGACGATTTTGATCTGGAAGTCCTAAGCTCAAACGAAAGGACGATTGAAAAAATCAAAATCATTCCTCATTGACGAACTATCATATCTCGGATAAAATCTTCGTAGAGTCATGCGCCGATCCATATGTATCTCTGACCCTCCTTTTGGCTACGTAGAACAAGCAGGGACTTGGAAATTTTCCTATACCACTGCAGCAAGCCTTCCCAAGGGAACGCGCTGTCGATTTGAAATACAATCGCGTGGTAGACCCATGGATTGGGAAGTTCCTTCTGCACAAGTAAAGAAGAAAAAAAATGAGGAA
>JAKAAD010000023.1 GCA_021802305.1 bacterium | reverse complement strand
CAGGCTGTAGAAGAATTAGCAAAAAAAGTAAAAGCTGATGACCCCGCTGTAGCGTTCGAACAAGCGTTAGAAAATGCAAAGCCAACTCTAGAAGTAAAAACGAGGCGCATTGGAGGAGCAAACTACCAAGTGCCTGTAGAAATTCCTCCCAACAGACGCTCCTCTCTTGCCATGACATGGATCATTGACAATGCACGTGGAAAAAAAGGACGCCCTATGAGAGAGGCTCTTGCGTTTGAACTCATCGACTGTTTTAACAACCAGGGCACAACCATTAAGAAAAAAGAAGATACTCATCGCATGGCTGAATCCAATCGAGCCTTTGCACATTATAAATGGTGATCTATGAGTACACGTCCAGAAACTGATGAATTGAAACATGTGCGCAATATCGGCATCATGGCGCACATCGATGCGGGTAAGACAACGACCACGGAACGCATTCTGTACTACTCAGGTCGTCTGCATCGCATCGGAGAAGTCCATGAAGGCACGACTACAATGGACTTCATGGAACAAGAGCGCGAACGCGGTATCACGATTCAATCTGCTGCTACTACAGTCTATTGGAAAGGACGCAAGGGAGAAACGCATAAGATCAACATCATCGATACCCCAGGACACGTAGACTTCACCATCGAAGTAGAACGATCCCTTCGCGTACTCGATGGTGCTGTAGCTGTATTTGATGCTGTCGCTGGCGTGCAGCCACAATCAGAAACTGTGTGGCGCCAAGCAGAGCGCTATGGCGTCCCCCGCATTGCATTCATCAACAAAATGGACCGCATCGGAGCCGATTATTTCATGGCCGTAAAGTCTATGCAGGAAAAATTAGGTGCAAACGTCGTCATTATGCATTATCCCATTGGTGCAGAAGCAGCCTTTAAAGGCATGGTCGATCTCATATCGATGAAAGCTTTCCTTTTCATCGACGAGAGCTTAGGAGCAAAATTTGAAGTGCATGCCATCCCTGCAGATCTCGTCAAGCCCTGCCAGGAATGGCGTCAAAAAATGCTCGAAGAACTCGCGACGATTGACGAATCTGATGAAGCGTTCATGATGAAAGTTCTCGAAAATCCAGCGAGTGTGACAGAAGACGAAATTCATGAAAAAGTGCGCAAGGGTGTATGTAGCAACAAAATCTATCCTGCATTATGTGGAACCGCCTTTAAAAACAAAGGCGTACAACCCCTGCTAGATGCTATTGTGAATTGGATGCCCTCTCCCCTTGATCGAGGGACCATTCGCGGCATCAACATTTCCACTGATGAACCTATGGAATTATCCCCATCTGATGATGCTCCTCTTGCTGCTCTTGCTTTCAAAATCATGACGGATCCTTACGTGGGAAGAGTCACATTTGTGCGCGTCTATTCTGGGATTCTCGAAAAGGGAGTGAATCTCATCAATACGACAAAAGGTAAAAAAGAACGCATCTCTAGGCTTCTTGAAATGCATGCGAATCAGCGAAAAGACCGCGATGTCTTTTTCACTGGCGATATTGCTGCTTGTATTGGACTTAAATATACGACAACAGGTGATACACTTTGTGGCGAAAACAATCCACTCCTTCTCGAGAAAATGGAATTCCCGGAACCCGTAATCTCTATGGCCATTGAACCAAAAACTAAAGCAGATCGCGAAAAGCTTGGTTTAGCTCTAAATTCGCTTGCTGAAGAGGACCCCACTTTCCGCGTCTTTACGAACGAGGAAACGGGCCAAACGATCATTGCAGGAATGGGCGAGTTGCATCTCGAAATTATTCGAGACCGAATGCTTCGAGAATCTAATGTTGACGCAAATGTCGGAAAACCGGAAGTCTCTTACAAAGAGACGATTACTATTCCTGGAAAAACAGAAACAAAGTACATCAAACAATCAGGTGGTCGTGGCCAGTACGCACACGTTGTTCTGGAAATTGAGCCCAATGAAAAAGGGAAGGGCAATGAAATCGTCAGCAAGATTGTGGGTGGTGTCATTCCTAAGGAATACATCCCAGCTGTCATCAAGGGTGTCACAGAAGGCTTATCAACAGGTGTCCTAGCCGGATACGCCCTTGTGGATGTCAAAGTATCGATTGTCTATGGTTCTTACCACGAAGTAGATTCGAGTGAAATGGCCTTTAAAATTTGCGGTTCGATGGCAATCAAAGAAGCCGCTCGCAAGTGCCAGCCTATACTCCTTGAACCTATCATGAAAGTCGTTGTGACAACTCCAGACCAGTTCATGGGAGATGTCATTGGGGATATCAACAGAAGACGTGGAAGGATCTTGAATCAAATCACGCAAAAAACGGTGGTTGTCATTGAATCGGAAGTTCCTCTCAGCGAAATGTTTGGGTATTCCACACAGCTCCGCTCTCTCTCCTCCGGCCGTGCTACTTATGTCATGGAACCATCTCATTTCGAGCGCGTCCCACAAAAAATTCAAGATGAAATAGCGAAGAGGTAAATACTTATGGGAAAACAAACGAGGCAAAAGATCCGCATCCGCTTAAAGGGTTTCGATCAAAAAGCATTGGATCAAGCCGTTACTGATATCGTAGAAACAGCGAAACGCACAGGAGCACGGGTTGCTGGTCCTATTCCTCTCCCCACGCAGCGAGAGATTTATACAGTACTTCGCTCCCCGCACGTCGATTCCAAATCGCGCGAGCAATTTGAACAACACACCCATAAGCGCATGTTAGATCTTGTCAATCCTACCGCAGACACCATTGAAAAACTCAAGGGTCTCACTGTGGCTGCCGGTGTCGACATCAAAATCAAAGCATAATTCTTCTTAGCTGCAGTCGCTGCATACAGCGACTGGTATCCCTTAGGGATAGGGGGGATAAGGCCGATAATTGGGTTCTTGCTGATAGTTGAGATCATAAGCAGGCGTAAGCTGTTGCTTCATGTATTTACCAACGACTTTCCCATTCTCCACAAGAATGTAATAGTGATTTTCTGCAATAAAGTGATTTCCCATCTCAATGCGTTCGATGTACTCGTATTCCTTCGCCCCATGACCCACTGGATGAACTGCATAAGGAGCCCCATTCTGCTTTTGTATGACCATAAAGGGTTCTCCTATGAGAACCGCATCATACTCCCCTTTTGTCATCACAGAAGTCTTCGAAAAACAACCTATAAAGAAAACACACATAAGCAAGAGGGCTATGCTTCGGAAACCTATTTTTGCCATACCTGTCCTTGAATGATGGTACGGAATTGATCTTGCGTCGCATATTCTGCGCGCATTAAATAGGATGCATCGCTTTGCTTTTCGTAAAACTCAAGCCCTTCAAATCCAATTTCAGGCACGCGAAATTCCCATGCAATGACCGTATCATCAAAGAAGCCACTTCCTTGGACTTTGCCCAATGCTTGATTCTCCAGCTCGACGCGAAACGTAGATCCTGAAAAATCGTACATGATGAATTGATTGCTCATGATATCTGCAAGGCCGTGTATCTGAATTTCTTGTACACAGGAGATGCCTCCGGAAGTATCCGGTTGTCCAATGTCCCAGTTCGTCATGAACGTCAATTCTTCTGCCACCATGCTCAGTTGAATCGAGCCCTGTCCTACCCATGCTCTCGGTTGAAGTAAAAAAAAGTGATTTCCATTTGTTTCCATCAAAACACAAACCTTCGACTATGAATGCTTTGCAAAATGCCTAAAGACATCATGGTCGATAGCACAGACGATCCTCCATAGCTAATTAACAGCAAAGGAACCCCCGTGATTGGCAAAAAGCCACACATCATTCCCATACTGACCAGCATATGCATTGCGAGATTCGTCGCAATCCCTGCTGCCAATAATCGCCCAAAGGGGTCCTTGGCATGTAGGGCCACCTGAAACGTACGATAGATCAAAGCGAAAAAAAAGAGCAGCAACAAAAAAACACCGATGATCCCAAACTCTTCGCTATAGGCTGCAAACACAGAGTCGGTATGCGCAGCGGGAAGCCATTTGTTTCTCGTAAATTCACTCTGGCGCCAGCCCATCCCGGACCAACCACCAAATGCGATAGCTGTCTGCGCTGCATGCTGATGGTACGTATCTGGATTCAATCGTTCGTACTGATATTCCTTAAGAAATTGCGTCATGAAAGGTTTTAGCTCTTTGTGTGGTAAGATTTGTAGAAAAAAAAGGCTAACGACGACTAGTCCGACCCCTTTTAGGCACATCATAGTACGCACTACGCTCTTCCGGATGCCTGCAAGATAAAAGAGCACAAGAACAATGGGATAAAATACTAATGCAGTCCCCAAATCGGGTTGCTTGAGAATGAGAATAAAAGGGGGAAGGGCCATTCCGAGTGCTTTTGCAGCTACAGATCTCTCCTCTATTTCCTGAGAATGAGCTTCCAAAAAAACACCCAGGATCACAATCACGGAAAGTTTCGCTAATTCCGAAGGCTGCAGAAAAATTCCCAATCCGGGTATTTCATACCAACGATGACAATGATGGATAGGCGGTACAAAGAATAAGCCTATGAGAGAAAGCAAGACAAAAGCATAAAGCCACCATGCCCATCGCTTAAAGACTCGATAATCCAGAAGAGCAAACCCCATGTAGACCACCCAGCCTAATACAAACCAAAAGAGTTGAATTTTTGCATAATGCGTAAAAAAGCCCCCATCGACCTCAGGATCTCTATCTAAGCATGTTGTAGAGGAAATCACACATAAGCCCAATCCCATGAGCCCTGTGATCAGTAAAACCATGATTGGATCTAGTCGTTTCCACATACTTACTATTTGGTATACTATAGTTCTATCACACTTGTTTATGTGCAATTGTAAAAAAATTTATTACATTCGTTTCGATACGATTGATTCCACAAATTCCTGGGTCAAAAGAAATGCAGATGTGCTGGATCCTTCCCAGCTCTCCTGCATCACCGCACAAGAACAAATCGCAGGACGTGGCCGCTGGGGACGAACATGGGTTTCCCCTCGCAAACACAACATATACGCCTCTCTTTTTCTTTGCATCTCACCCAATAGTCCATTTCTTGGCAATATGGGCCAGATCCTTGCACTTTCGTGTGCACAAAGCTTACAAGAACGAGGATTCTCCCCCCAGCTCAAATGGCCAAACGACATCCTTCTCGACCAAAAAAAACTAGCCGGCATCCTCTGCGAAACAGTTCCTATAAAAAATCTCTTGGGCGTCATCATGGGGATTGGCATCAACGTAAACATGCCTAAGGATCTCTTAGACATGATTGATCAACCTGCTATTTCTCTTGCGCAACAAAGTGGACATCCGTGGAAGATCGAAGACATTCTCGATGCCCTCCTCCATAAGTTTCTTGCGAATTTTGAACTTTTGCAAACTGACGGTTTTGTTCCTTTTCATTCTACTTTTGAACAACTTCTCGCCTACAAAGGCGAAGTAGTCTCTATTTTCGATGGATACAAAACGATAGAAGGCATTTGCAAAGGCGTAGACGAAAAGGGCTACCTAAAACTCCAAACAGCCTTACAGCAAGAGCTCCTTCTACTTCACGGAGAGATCCTCCCAACATCTGTAAGAGGGATGTACGCGTAACAAAAATTCTTCCACAGGAAGACAAAGAATCCCTCGCTCTTGATGCCTTTCTTTGCCGCGATATAAAAGAAGAGGGGTTGCTTCTAGATAATCTTCGGCAAATGCCTCCAATCCCTTAAATCTCCCGGACGTACTACCCATCCGTTTTTTACCTCAATCGCAAAAAAAACAGCTGGGGCCCGAAAGAATAAAATGTACTTCTAGCTGCGAATGCGTTCTCCAATAATACAACTGATGAAGCTCTATCTGCGCATCCATCCACGCCTTCAAATGTTGCGCAACGAATCCTTCCAAAGCTACACCTCCTTTTTCTTCCTGCTGCTCTTGAAGATTTTTAGGACGTAGAGACATGTACATTCCACAAGCAAAAAAATAAAACGTTGGGTGTTGAGCAAGCATTCGCTTTGCTTTGCGATGAAAAATGGGAATATGAAAAGCCAAGAGAAGATCCTCTAAAATGAGCAAATAGATATCTACCGTTTTGCGCGCAATTTGGCATTTTCGAGAACTATTCGACGCATTGATCACAGATCCATGCGAAAAGCTCATCATTTCCAGAACGCGAGCAAAATCTCCTACATGTCGCACAATTTCTTCTGCTTGCACTTCTTCTTTCAAGTACATTCCTACATAGACACGTAAGACACTTTCAGGATCTTCTGCATCTAATACCATCGGC
This sequence comes from bacterium, assembly GCA_021802305.1. Lineage (GTDB taxonomy): Bacteria > Chlamydiota > Chlamydiia > Chlamydiales > Rhabdochlamydiaceae > JAKAAD01. The sequence continues at coordinate 5,986 of JAKAAD010000023.1, read as the reverse complement.
AGCATTCTCATCGCACGTTGCGTTCTAGGGAAAAATCTTTCCCTAGCTCCCTCGCGTAAAACGGCGCCATACGTCGCAAAAGGGCCCGCCCTGCAAGAAGATTTGACTCCTTGCTATTTCAATTTTCGACTACTCGATTCTGTAAGACAAAGCGATACCCCTTCTTAGATTCAATTCATGAATGAACGGCATCTAGAATTTCCGGAACTTTCTGTACTTCGTCAATCACAATGGTCCGAGGAGGACTTCTCACTGTATCACGCAATCGTTGAAGACCTGCTGAAAAATAACGTAGCGCTACAGGATCTAACAAATCTATCCAAGTACCATCCGGAAATGCGTGATTTTGGGCATCTCATGTAGCATTTTCTACAAGTTATTTATAATGAAAGATTTAAAACGTTTCTCTCTTCCATTCCTTCCCGGTAAAGGAATAAAAAATCGGCTCCCCGGTTGGAATTTCTAAGCGCAAGACTTCTTCTTCGCTCAAATGATCTAAAAACATGCAAATCGCACGTAGGGAATTGCCATGCGCCGCAATGAGCACGCTCTTTCCTCCATGCAAGTAAGGCAAAATGTGCTCTTTAAAATAGGGAATCGACCGCTTTGCTGTATCCTCTAAACTCTCACCCTCAGGAGGCGCTTCTCGGAAACTTCTTCTCCATCTTTGTACCTGCTCGACGCCATATTTTTTTCGCATCTCTTGTTTATTCATCCCTTGGAGGCGGCCGTACATTCTTTCATTTAACTGCCAGGCAGCAATCATGGGGAACGTTTGTGCTCGCGCTTCTTCGCTATAGATGCGTGCCCAGTTCTCGAGATTCCCCTCACCTGGATGCAAACGACAAGGAATTTTTTTACTTTTGTGTTCAAGCAATGCGAGCGTTGCCGTCGATTGCGCTCGTATCAAGGAGGAGACAAAAATGACATCAATGGGAAGATCTGAAAATTTTTTACCTGCTTCTCGAGATTCCTCTATTCCCTTTGTACTTAATGGGATATCTACCCACCCGGTGAAAAGATTTAACCGATTCCATTCAGACTCTCCATGGCGAAGCAAGATCAATGTACTCATGTTGTGCTCACTATAAACAAAGGATAAGGTACAATCAATAGCCATGGAAAAAGGAAAAAATCGATTGAGCAAAACTCTTGCAGCAGCTGGCATTGCTTCTAGACGCGCTTGCGAGGAACTGATTTTTCAAGGCCGCGTGAAGGTAAACGGCAAGACTGAATACGTTCCTCAAACACTCGTCTCTTTTTCAGAAGATACCATTGAGTTCGATGGGCACTCTATCCATAAGGAAGAAAAAAAAGTTACATTTTTATTAAACAAGCCTCATGGATATATTTGTTCTCATGCAGATCTTGGTACGAAAAAGCGTGTCATCGATCTCTTTCGCCACCTTCCTTATCGGCTCTTCACTGTGGGTAGACTGGATAGAGATACGACAGGCCTTCTCCTTGTGACCAATGATGGACATCTTGCGCAGCGCATCATTCACCCTTCTGCCAACATTTGCAAAGAATACCTCGTCAAAACGGAGCAGGAAATCTTGGGATCACACCTGCAAAGCATAAGCGCAGGCACCCGGATTGAGGGTTTTTGGGTGAAGCCTTTTCGTGTTCAAAAAGTGCGGAAAGGAACACTCAAAATTGTCGTGAAGGAAGGAAAAAAACGAGAAGTCCGCTTACTTGTGCAAAATGCAGGTCTCAACATTCTTTCTCTTTCGCGCATCCGCATTGGAAACCTTCTTCTTGGACCCCTTCGAGAGGGCGACTTTCGCGAATACACACAAGAAGACGAACTGCGCATTTTTTCCTGATAGCGCATACCAATCAAGATCCCTTAATAGGACAAGTAGCCCCTAAAGAGAGGCGAAAATTGATGCAAACCGTTGCATAAAAATAACGGGAAGTAGAATGCGATTTGTCTGTCCGTCATTACAACAATTTTGCGTGCTTTATTTCAATGATACAATGTGCTCATTGTGTATCATTTTTACATTCATTTCGGCACAGAAAAAAGAGCTTCCTTCTATTTTCAAAAAGGAAGCTCTAACGTAATTAAATCTTTCTTAAATGTTTTTATTTATGCACCCCAAAAGCTGTAAGAAGAGGATGGACTCTTTGGTTGAGTTGTAATGGGCTACAGTACTGCAAAACCCTATTAGCTACTTCAACATTTATGAAACTCATTGCCACACTTGTTATAAATGCACCTGTTGTCCACATTAAAAGAGAATACGCAGAATCCCGTACATTGTTCCAATTCATCAGGTTGCTTTTCGGAATTACTTTCTGCTTTACATTCTTCTTCACGTTTTCATCGTCACTGATGATTTCTTTCTTGTTGTTGCTGCCGATACCGGGTACGTCGTCGAAGTTCAGCAGGTCTTTTTTCGTTGGGTCGCCTCCATCTTTTTCGTCATCGCCTATATTTATGGGCAACTGGTTCTCCACTTTTGTGCGACTCTTCTTTTCTGCAGAATTAGTGCTTAACACGTTGTTTTCAAGTTTTTTGCTATCATCGTTTTCCTTGTTGACTTTGTCCTCTATGCCTTTGCCAGGAGGAAAGCTGCTAGGGCCGAATGTTTTTTTCGGCTGCGGCGTTAGGGGTGTCGTCGAATACCTTTTGGTTGCCACAAATCTCATTACCTTTTCGGCAGTACTGGTTAACTGCAATAGTGCCTTTGCTCCAATGTAAGCAGCACCTAAACTCAAGGTAGCTTCAGCTGCCCATTTCATTCCACTTACTAATTTCATAAAATCCTCCTTAAGATGCTTCTCAAGCACCCGGTTAAATAAATTTAAACTATAAGTTCACAACAAAATAATCTTTTTTTGAGGAAATCTCAATAAAAGAATTCTCTTCAGTCTTAACTAAACTTTAATCACGTTGACCCCAATGCTAATGGAGAAACTGCAGAAAGGAAATAATTGATCATCGCAAAACTTCCCATGCGCTCTGCAACTGCTCCGATCACTAACGCACAACAACTCCATTTCGTAAGCTCATTAAAATAGTAAGTAATTCGATGTTTCAATGAGTAACTACATATAGTTTCATCTGTTGGTTGAAATTTAGCATCGGACGTATTGCATGCCCTATTATTGCACAATTTTGCAATCTCTATATATGAATACTCTACTGCCTTTGTCAATGCTTTTACATCTGTGTATGCGTCACCCACACCTAATGTAAATCGAGTTGCAGCATCCATCATTGCTTTTGTCGTTTCTAAATTCATAAAAACTTGCACTCCTTAGCGCGTATCATCTGCGTTTGATGATTAATGGTTGATGAAAAAAGTTAACACTCATTAGCTAATTTAGCAAATGCACACAATACGTGCCACAAAAATTATTTATAGCAATAAAAAATGAACATTTCACCTCACTGCTTGCGTTTCTTAAAGAAGCTCTAACGTATTTCGCTCTTCCCTAAATGCGACAATCGGGTAAAAGATGATGGGTTGAGTTGTAATGGGTTAAAATACTTCAAAATCGAATTAGCCCCTTCAACACTCATGAACCTCGTTGCCACTCCTGCTGCAACTGCAGCTATTGTCCATTTTAAAAGTGGGGTCAGTGAATCTTGTGCTAATGTAAAATTCAGATTTGCTGCACGTTTATAAACAAGCGCACTATGTTCCAAGCTGTCTTGCCATCCCTTCATAGGTGAATTATTCGTTTGGTCGTCATTTGCTGATGACGTGGATGGCAATGAAAAGTAAAAAACACACTTTGCAGCTGTTGTAGCTGCAAGACTTAGTCCTTTGTATGTCACAAATCTCATTACATTTTCCGCAGTACTGGTTAACTGCAATAGTGCCTTTGCTCCAATGTAAGCAGCACCTAAACCCAAGGTGGTTTGAGCTGCCCATTTCATTCTGTTTACTAATTCCATAAAATTCTCCTTAAGATGCTTCTCAAGCACCAGGTTAAATAAATTTAATACATAATCTCAAAATAAAACATTTTTTAGGAAATTCCCAAGAAAAGAATTCTGTTCTGTGTTAAACAATCTTAAATTTCATTGATCCCAACATTAAGGGAGAAAACAGAGAAAGGCAACGATTGATCATCATCAAACTCCCCATGCGCTCTGCAACTGCTCCGATCACTAACGCACAACAACCCCATGTTACAAGGTTATTCAACTTGGCAATAATAAACTGTTTATTTGTACTCGGTTGCGAGTCTTTAGGTGTTTCAGTCTTAGTCAATAAATGCGAAACCACATCTATAGAACTGTCTACTATCATTGTCAATGTGCTTGCACCTGCATATGCGGCACCCACGCCAAATGTAAATCGTGTTGCAGTTTCCATCATTGCTTTTGCTGTTTCTAAATTCATAAAAAACTACACTCCTTAGCGCGTGTCGTCTGCGCGCGATGTTTATTGGTTAATGAAAAGAGCTAACGCTCACTAACCAGTTTAGCAAATGCGTACAATACGCGCCACAAAAATTGTTTATAACAATAAAAATTAAAATTTCTCCTTTACGTTTCTTAAAGATGGAGAACTCAAAATGAGGAAGGCTCTTTGCGGCAAGTAGAGACATTGTTAGCCTTTCAAAATGTAAACGAGAAAATGCGGTTTGCTGGCTAATTGCAGCGGGATAAACCTGTCCAAGATGTCATTTGTCGTTTTCACATTTTTGCAGAACAAAAGCAAAATTGTGTGTAATGCAATCGCTCCACCAGTCCATGTAACAATCGCGATGCAGCGATGAATGACGTGCGATCTATTCTCCAGTGATAGGGAACGCTCGGTGATGACATAGTGAAGGCCATCTTGTACACCCTGGGCCATTTTTGCTGCAGCTATAAACAGTACATATGCAGTTGTTAAACCAAATGCCGTTTGCAATCCTGTCTTGAAAATCATACAATATCCCTATGTGTGTATTCTGAAATATGCATTGTACCGCGCATATCAAAAATCTTGACTAATATTCGATGTAATTTTTGCAAGCTGCCCAGATTTTTCACGAAGCCGATGATCATAGATATTTTTGAGGAGATGCCTTTAAGTTTTGAGCCTCGCATCGATGTCGCGGGATGTTACGTGCAGGTAAATGGAAAAATTTTGTTACTACAACGCTCTATCCGTCAATCGCAATCCGGCACTTGGGGATTGCCAGGAGGTAAACTGGAAAAAGGAGAAACGCACGAGCAAGCAGCCCTTCGCGAACTCTTTGAAGAGACGCATATCGCCCTTTCACCCCAACAGATCGTCTCGCCCATGAAACCTTTTTTCATTCGAACGCAAGAGTTAAGCTACACATTTCACGTCTTTTACATGCCTCTTGCTCAAATGCCCAATCTTTTGCTTTCCCCTGAACATGCGGCCTATGCCTGGACGAGTGTGCAAGAAGCTCTCCAATGGCCTCTCATGGCAGGGGCAAAAGAGGTTTTGCTTAGCTGCCGCACTGCTTTCGACCATCTGTGAGGTGTTTTTTTGCCATGGCATTAAAGCATTCTTTCTGCTAATCTGCGCATACATGCTTTCTATTGCTCGCCTATTTGGCAAGTCGCCATTTGCCCCATTGCAAAGTCACATGCAAAAGGTCGCTCGTTGCTTGGAAACGCTCGAAAAAATCTTCTCTCTTCTTCCTAAAGAAAATGCGGAGAAAATTGAACAATACCTTGCAGAGCTTTCCGCTCTAGAACACGAAGCAGATATTTCAAAAAATGATATCCGAAATCATTTGCCCAAGAGCATTTTTTTGCCGATCAATCGCGCTCTCTTTCTAGAAACACTTGCTATTCAAGATGCTATTGCAGATCAAGCAGAATCTGTTGGGGTGTTGCTCGCACTAAAACCATTGCACTCCTTGCAGCGATTTTACAAACATCTCTCTGCTCTCTTTACAAAAAACGGAGAAACTTTTTCTAAAGCTCTTGAAATCATCCAAGAAATCGATGCTCTTTTAGAATCTTCCTTTGGGGGAATCGAGGCGGAAAAAGTACAGATCG
>JAKAAD010000022.1 GCA_021802305.1 bacterium | reverse complement strand
CCTCTTATACCGCGCAACGACCGTCGTGTTTTGTGCTCTCTGCGTGAATCCCGCATGGGGAGCAGCTGCAAAACCAAGGACGCAAGTCACAGAAGTTTGTAAATGGAAAGAAGTTTCCTGCGTTTCTGGAAAATGCACTATGCAATTTCCTACACCTCCCGAACATCTCTCAGAAAAGATGCACGTTCTTGAAGGTGGGTTTGATTTGATGTACGATGCATATGTCTCAACTCCCGATCAAAAGACAGTCTTTTTGCTCTTAGTTGCGCAATATCCTGAATTTGTCGATGAACAATTTGCACGTAAAAATTTAGAGCACTTTCTCAATGGAATGCTCATGCACAATCCCAATAATCAATTGATTTTTGCCGACTTGACATCTGTAAATGGGCACGAAGCGCTAGATTTTTTTATTCGCACAGGAGGACTTTATTTTAAAGGGCGAGCGCTCATGGTGCAAAACAATCTCTTTCTCATGGCAATGGAATGCGAAGTGCAAAATTACGATGAGCTGAATTACAACCGATTTGTGAATTCCTTTATTTTAGGAGAATAACGCAATTGCCAGTGTCTAGTTGCAATAAGGGTGTGTAACAAAGCTCATTTTGCTATACTTATTTCGAATACCCATGTCTTACGACCATCGCTATATAGAAGAGAAGTGGCAGCGCCTTTGGGAAGAACGAGAACTCTTTCGAGCAGAGGTCGATCTCAGTAAACCAAAGTACTATGTCTTGGATATGTTTCCCTATCCATCGGGGGCTGGCCTGCACGTTGGCCATGTCACTGGCTATACGGGTACGGATGTCATTGCACGGTATAAGAGGCAAAAGGGATTTAATGTGCTTCATCCTATGGGATGGGATAGCTTTGGCCTTCCGGCAGAGCAGTATGCGGTGCGCACGGGGACTCATCCTGCCATTACTACGGAAAAAAACATTCATACCTATAGAAAGCAACTCAAGCGGTTGGGGTTTAGCTATGACTGGAGTAAAGAACTTTCGACAAGCGATCCTAAATATTACAAATGGACGCAATGGATTTTTACAAAGCTGTACGAAAGAGGCTTAGCGTATGAAGCAGAGATGCATGTAAATTTTTGTCCGGCATTGGGCACTGTTCTTGCCAACGAAGAAGTGCACGAAGGACGCTCTATCGAAGGGGGGTACCCTATTGTTCGACGCCCTCTTCGCCAGTGGATATTAAAGATTACAGAATATGCAGATCGATTGCTTGAAGATCTTGCACTCCTCGATTGGCCAGAACATTTGAAAAAGCTGCAAGAGCATTGGATTGGAAAAAGCGAAGGAGCGAAGGTCTTTTTTCGAGAAAAAAAGAGCGGTAAAGAAATTGTCACGTTCACAACGCGCGTAGATACATTGTGCGGAGTGACCTTTCTAGTTCTTGCTCCGGAACATCCTCTTGTTCCGGAAATTGTCGATGAGCAGCAAAAAGAGAACATACTCGCGTACCAAACATCGATACAAGCAAAAAGCGATTTGGAGCGCACAGAGGGAGCACAAGAAAAAACGGGAGTGTGGACAGGGGCGTATGCAGAACATCCCATCACAGGGATGCCACTTCCCATTTGGATTGCAGATTATGTTTTGATGCATTACGGAACGGGTGCCGTTCAAGCTGTGCCTGCGCATGATGAACGCGATTTTGCCTTTGCTGAGAAGTACAAACTTCCGATTCTAACCGTTGTGCAGCCAAATGCACCGGGGAAAGAGCCGTGGACAGGAGAGGGGAAGCTCATCAATAGTGGGATGTTTGATGGATTAGAGACGAATGTTGCGAGGCAGGAGATTGTGAACTGGCTCATTGCGCACAAGAAGGGGGAGCGCACAATCATGTACAAGATGCGCGATTGGCTTTTTTCCAGACAGCGCTATTGGGGAGAGCCCTTTCCAATTCTCCATTTTGCCGACGGAACAAAGCGCGTATTGGACATTGATGAACTGCCTCTTTGTCCCCCGGAGCTTGCGGATTTTAAACCATCCTCTACAGGAGAAAGTCCACTTACAAAAGTGAAGGAATGGGTAGAAATTGTAGATAAAAAGACGGGAAAGCCTGCGCGGCGCGAAACGAATACGATGCCGCAATGGGCTGGATCGTGTTGGTATTATCTTCGTTTCCTCGATCCTCATAATGATAGCGCCGCATGGGATGTAAAGGCAGAATCGTATTGGATGCCCGTCGATCTCTATGTTGGGGGAGTAGAGCATGCAGTGCTTCACTTGCTCTATGCGCGATTTTGGCACAAAGTATTTTATGACTGCTCCCTTGTTTCTACTCTTGAGCCTTTCCAAACACTCCGCAATCAAGGTTTGGTCATTGCACGATCCTACAAATTGCCTGAAGGAGGATACGTAGATCCCAAGGAAGTATACAGAAAAGGAGATGCTGCCTTTCAATTGGGAACAGATGTAGAACTTCTGGAACAAATCGAAAAGATGTCTAAATCCAAACTGAATGGCGTGACTCCGGATGAGATTGTGGAAGAATATGGCGCAGATGCACTTCGCCTCTACGAAATGTTCATGGGGCCTTTTGATAAGGAAAAGGTCTGGAATAGCGATGCGGTGCAAGGTTGTCGCCGTTTTTTGCAGCGATTTTATACGCTTATTTTTTCAGACAAAGTGGTAGAGGAAGACAATGAGGTTGCCCTCAAATTAGGCCACAGGCTCGTGCATCAATGCGAGAAAGATATCGAACAGATGCAATTCAATACGGCTATTGCTAAAATGATGGAATGCATCAATGCCTTTGCTCCACAGGAAAGCTATCCTAAAAGCGTATGCAAAATGTTTACACAAGTGCTCTATCCATTTGCTCCGCACATTGCAGAAGAAGCCTGGGAACACTTGGGAGAAAAAGAGAGTATTGCATTTGCTCCTTTTCCTAAGGTCGATCCGCAGTATTTGGAAGACGAGACAGTGCTTTATATTGTACAAGTGAATGGAAAACTCCGCGGAAAATGGATGTTGCCTAAAGATCGTTCCAAGGAAGAACTGCTTGCATTTATTCAAAACCAACCAAATATTTCTAAACACATCGAAGGCGACATTGAAAAAGTAATATTCGTCCCCAATAAATTGCTTAATGTTGTCTGTCATTTATAATTTTGCCCTTTTTATTTTGCTCTTAGTACTATCTCCCAAGTGGTTGTGGGAGTGGCTTGCATATGGCAAACACCGCCACATACGCAAGCGCCTTTTTCCCCACGTGCCCAAACTTCGCGACGAGCATCTTCTTTGGATTCATGCAGTTTCTGTTGGAGAAGTGAAAGTGGCGGGGCTCATCTATCGTCAACTTCAGAAACGCTTTCCTCAGGTAACTGTTGCTATCTCTACCACAACCGACACAGGGCAAGAAGAAGCAAAAAGGACATTTCCAGATGCGAAAGCGTACTTTATTCTCCCTGTGGACTTTTCTTGGAATGTGCGCATTTTGCTCCGTCGAATCCAACCTTGTTGGATTCTTCTATCGGAAAGCGACTTTTGGATGCACGTGATCTTTATTGCAGAAGAAAAAAGGATTCCTACCATCCTTGTGAATGGGAAGATTTCGGAGCGCTCTTTTAGAAGATTTAACCAGGTTCCATCTTTAGCACGCCGACTTTTTTCTCGATTTTCTCTCCTTTGCGTACAAAATGAAATCTACAAAGATCGCTTTATACAGCTCGGAGCGAAAGCAGAGCGCGTTCATGTGACGGGAAATAGCAAATTGAGCGCAGAACCGAGTGCGTTGAGCATCGTAGAAAAAACACTTCTTTTGCAAGAGTGGGGGCTTTCTGCTCGAGGTCCTATTCTTGTTATTGGGTCCACGCATGAGCGAGAAGAGAGGGTGTTGCTTGAAGCGCTCAAGCCATTACTTCAAGAAAAGCCGGATCTTCGCATTCTTCTTGTGCCTAGACATCCTGAACGATTTGCTCATGTGAAAGCATTGATAAAATCTATGCAGATGGCTGCTGTGCGCGTTGTTGATCGCATGGGAATTTTAACTGCCTGCTATCAAATAGCTGATGTTGCAATTGTCGGGGGAAGTTTTGTAGATCGCATAGGTGGGCACAATATTTTTGAGCCTGTGGCCTTCAATGTCCCTGTTTATTTTGGTCCCTTTATGCATGCGCAAAGCGATTTGGTCTCCTTAGTGAAAGAGGCGGGGGCCGGATGGCAGGTTTCAGCGCAAGAGTTGCCCAACGCCATCTCCTTATACCTTCGCGATCATGTCTATAGAGGAGAAGCCCTACGCAATTGTCAGAGTTTGCGAGAAAAGATATTAGGAAGCAATGAACGACTTTTCAATCTTCTTGCCCCGTTCTTTTCGCGCGAAGTGTCTGCCGTGGTAAATTGACTGTTTTTGGATAATATCCTAAAATGGTCATTATGTGGATTCTTCGAGACATAAGCAAAAATCTTCCATCGAGAAATACATCTACCTTGCCGGTCAAGGTGCTAAAAGGGCCTAGACAAGTAGGTAAGACATCTCTTTTGGATCATATGCATACGCACACTCTTGTACTTTTTGATGATCTCGGAATTCGTACCCTCGCAGAAACAAATCCGGCCCTTTTTTTTGAGCAATTCAGAGGCCCGTTGATTCTCGATGAAGCGACTCTTGCTCCCTCTATTTTCCCTGAAATCAAAAAAAGGGTAGATAGTGAACGCAGACGATACCAAAATACAGGAGAGCCCATTACTTTCGATCTTTGGATCACAGGATCTAATCAGACTCTTCTTCAAAAAAATGTACGAGAGTCCTTAGCTGGACGTGCAAATTATTATTTTTTGAATACGCTTTCTTTACACGAGCTCGATCCATTGTTCCCCAAAGGCATTCCTCTTAGCACACTTTTTATGCGCGGAGGATGGCCAGAACTCTATGCTTCCTCTGAACTTAACGCTGTGCAATATCTCAATGACTTCATTAGTACATTTATAGAAAAAGATATCGTAGTCGCAGCAGGTATAGAAAAAAGAGGCGCATTTAGCAAAGTGCTACAACTTGTATCCGGTCGCATTGGGCAATTGTTAAATGCTTCGGACATTGCAAAAAATGTAGGTGTCGATACAACAACTATTCAGGGATGGCTCGCTCTTTTTGAACAAAATGGCATCATTCGCATTTTGTCTCCATATTTTTCCAATCTCAATCAAAGGTTGATCAAAACGCCTAAAGCTTACTTTGAAGATGTTGGTCTTGCTGTGAGGTTGCAAGGATGGAGTGTCTTCGAACCCATTGTGCTTAGTCCCTATTTTGGCAATTTGCTAGAAAATGTTGTCCTATCGGAAATTACGCGATTTTTCACCAATCGATGTGAAGAGTCTCGAGTCTATTTTGTGCGTTCCAAAGAACAAGCCGAAATTGATTTTTTGGTTGAGCTACCTAATCAGCGCTTTATCGCTATTGAGGTGAAGGCAACGCCAAGTGATTTCACGGCCCAGCAGTTTCAGCTTCTTCAGTCTCTAAAGCTGAATATTGTGGACAAATGGGTAGTTTCCACTGTGCGATCTCACGATTTTCCCCATGCTCGGGTCATTCTTTTAAATCAGATTCATGAGGAACTCGAAAAGCAAGCCATCTATACCAAGCTCGGGTGAAAGGTAAAAGATGTAGCAAGAAAGCGCCCTGCATTCGAGCCAGGCGGGTCTAATGTGAGCTACGACTTTGCCATCCGGTGCATAAGATATGCATCGGCAAGTACAAGCGCAGTCATAGCTTCTACAATAGGAGGAGCGCGAAGGGCAACACAGGGATCGTGACGAGCAGTTTCTGGAAGCTGAAATGCAATAGCTTCTCCATAGATGTTCACACTTTTTTGGGATTTGCGGATGCTGGATGTTGGTTTGAATGCAACGGAAAATTGTAAGGGTAAGCCTGTGGTGATTCCTGCAAGAGTGCCCCCTGCATGGTTCGTGGCAGGGACGATATTCGTCTGAGCATCTAGTGTATAGGCGTCGTTATGCATGGATCCTTGCATCCGAGATGCGGCAAATCCGGCGCCTATTTCAAATCCCTTTACAGCGGGGAGTGATAGCATAGCAGAAGCGAGAAGAGCTTCTATTTTTTCATAGATGGGTTCTCCCCAACCGACCGGCGGCGTAGCAATCGTTTCGACGACTCCTCCTATGGAATCGCCCTCTTCTTTGCATTGCAAGACCGTTTGAATGACGGCTTTTTCCATCTCGGGGTCTGGACAAAAGAATGCACTGGAGCGCGTTTGTTCTACAAGCGCATCTAATTCAGGAAGGGGAGTCGTTGCAACGATGGACCCCACGGATTTGAGATAGGAGAGGATCTCAACGCCTTGGGTTTTTAGGAGCTTTTTTGCAATGGCACCTGCGGCTACACGACAGACCGTCTCTCGTGCAGAAGCACGACCGCCTCCTCGAGGATCAAAGATTCCATACTTTTTTAGATAGGTGAAGTTTGCATGACCCGGTCGAAAAATTTCCTTCAGGGTATCGTAGGAGCTTACATCCGCATCTCGATTGGGAATGAGGAGCGATATAGGTGCTCCTGTCGTTTTTCCTTCGTAGAGCCCAGAGTAGATTTCGACCACATCGCTTTCTGTGCGTGCACTCGTGTAGGTGCTGTGACCTGGTCGCCTTTTTCGCAATTCGACGTTGATTTCTTCTTCTGAAATTTCCAATCCCGCAGGACAACCATCAATCACGACGCCCATTGCTTTTCCGTGGGATTCCCCCCAAGTGGTGATGGTGAAGCATTTTCCGAAAGAATTATGTCCCATGTGTGTTTTTAGTAATCATTGTACATAATTCGAAAACCGCTGCATCACATTCTTTGCGTGAAAGATCAAAATGAATTGCCGGGATGGATTCATATAGAGCAGATCGCTTTGCATAGATCGCTGCAAAGGATGCTTCGAGATTGTATGGATCCAAAAAAGCGGGGAGGGGCTTTCTGCAATTTCGTTCTGCAAGAACGATCTCATCTACTTTGAGATAGATCAAAGTTCCTAAGCGAGAAAGAATATGCACATTGTTTGGATTGATCATGGCGCCACCGCCCACAGAAATAATGGCATGATGGAGCGGGGGAAGAGCGCGAATGACATTGGCTTCTAGGATGCGAAATTTTTCCTCTCCCATTTTGTGGTAGAGGGTGGAGGGTGGCGCGCCAAGAAGTTCATCCGTATCGATAAATGGGCGATCAAGGCGTTTTGCAACTGCTTTCCCCAGAGTTGTTTTTCCACATCTTTTAAATCCAAAAAAGATCGCATTCACGAAATCTTCGCTCCCAGTTTTTGAAAATCGCGAACAAACGTGGGATAGCTCTTTTGCATCCAGTGCACACCATGAATGCGAGATTCGTTCTTTGCTCCTAATGCAGCAACTGTCAATGTCATCGCAATGCGATGGTCGGAGTGAGAATCAAGGGAAGTGCCATGGAGTTTAGAGGGAAAAATAGTGAGACCATCGGCATGTTCTTCTATCTTGGCGCCCATTTTTTGCAATTCTGAAGAGATGGCATGAATGCGGTCTGATTCTTTATGACGCGCTATTGCTGCTCCGGTAATTTTCATCGTACTTTGGGCAAAACATCCTAATGCTGCCAATATAGGTAAAGAATCAATGCAGTCATTAATATCCACGTGCACTCCGTGGAGTCCTCTATGCTTGTGGATACGCAGTTGGTTTTTCTCTTCATCCACTTCGATCATAGCTCCCATTTGATGCAGGATTTGCAAGATGCGTTTATCTCCTTGTTGGTCTTTCACATCGAGATTATGTAGCACGATTTCGCTATTCGTGATCAATGCAGCGATGATGGGGAAGGCAGCAGAACTAAAATCTCCTGGAACTTGATAGCTAAATCCTTCGTAGCAAAGTGGGCCGTAAATGGTATATCGTGCATATGTTTCGTGTACAATATTTGCTCCCAGCTTGTGAAGCCAGTCGAGAGTTAACGCAACCCATGCTTTTTCACCTGGGTGGTTAATATGGAGTTCTGTTTTTCCTTCTAAAAATGATGTTGCGATCAGCATGGCGGAAACTGGTTGAGAGTCCACGCCGGAAAAGAGGGCGCTCCCTGGCGTCATAGGACCTTTGAGGACAAAGGGAGCGTATCCAGGGAGTTTCAATGCGTGCGTTTTCACGCCAAGTTGTGTAAGTGCGCTTAAAAGGGCGTCACTAGGACGATTGGTTTGTAGAGAGTGGTCTCCAGTGAGGATGGTCATGCTGGGCAAATGTCCAGCCATCGCTCCGATAAAACGAAGAACAATGCCAGAATTTTTTGCATCGATTGCGGTTTGCACGGGAGAAAGTTTTTGCGTACCAGTAATGTGAATGATCTTTTCTTCTCTCTGCACTTTTGCACCAAGCTGTTCTATCGCGCAAAGCATCGCATGTGTATCAGGAGAAAGAAGGGGATCGGAGATGGTGCTTTTTCCGCGAGCGCGAAGAGCAAAAAGAATAGCTCGCATGGTCTGTGATTTTGATGGAGGGATTGCAATGCCACCATGAAGTGTAGAAGGATGAACGAGAAGGGTTTTTAAAGACATGTTTTCAAGGCATTTTCAATGATTTCTTCTGGTACATGAGTGCAATATGCACCTTGGCAAGGAGCCGCTTTTCCGATTTGTTGCAAGAGAACAAATCGGGGGCGCTCGTGGATTGCTTTCTTGTCTCGAGAGAAGGCTCTTTTTACCTTTGCTTGATCAGGAGAATGAGAAATGTCTATAGCAAAACGCGAAAGGAGCGCGTCAATGTCACTACGTGCTTTTTGAGAAAGCATTCCCATTTCCTGACTGATCAGGCTTTCTACACGCATGCCAAGATAGAGGGCCGCACCATGGGAAAGAGTATAAGCGCTTTCTACTTCAAGAGCATGGGCAATCGTATGGCCAAAATTGAGAATGCGTCTTTCCCCGAGACGCTCTTCAGGATCTCGCATGACGATCGCGTGCTTAATGGTCAGTGAGCGCTCAATCATTTTCTGAAGGATTTCCTTTTTCTTGAGAGTTGCAAGCGTTTGCGTTTGTAATAAAGCAAAAAGATCAGGTGCAGCAATGAGCGCATATTTTATGACTTCGCTGAGTCCTTCGAGCCAAGCCCGATCCTCTAGAGTAGTTAGCATCTCAAGGTCTAAAAAAATCAGTGCAGGGGGATAGAACGACCCGATTAAGTTTTTGCCAAAGGAACAATTGACACCATTCTTCCCCCCCATGCATGCATCTACCATTCCAAGTAGTGTCGTGGGTGCAAAGACAAGAGGAACTCCTCGGCAAAAAGTTGCTGCAAGAAATCCAACAAGATCCATGGTGATTCCTCCCCCCAAAGCGATGCAACAAGAGTCTCGTCCAAATCCTTTGGAGAACAGTTCATCTTCGAGAATCTCCTTGCCCTTGCGCGTTTTAAATCCTTCTCCCGAAGGAAATGTAAACAAAGAGACGCGTAGATCTTGCTCTTGTAGCCAGTCATGCCATTTTGTTCCCCAAATGCGAGCAACCTGCTCATCGCAAAAAAGGGCAAAGTGCGATGCCAAATTGTGCAGCTCTTTCGCAGTTTCGGGAGCAAAGAGCGATCGAAATGTCCATGAAGTTCGATCCATTTTACGACGAAGACTTTTCAGGGAGTCCAACCCCATAATAGGCAAATCCATGCATGCGCATTTTTTGCGGATCAAATTGATTTCTCCCATCAAAAAAATAGTTCATGCGCATTTGCGAGATGATTTTTTCAAGATCGACAAAGCGAAACTGTTTCCATTCCGTGATCAAGGCAATAGCATCAGCATTTCTTGCTGCTGCGTATTCGTCTTGGCAAAAGGTGAGGTGGGGAAGGTGGCGTAAGATCTTTTTCGCATTGGGCATTGCAATGGGGTCAAAGAGTTGTACAGATGCTCCTTGTGCTATAAGCTCTTCAATCAAAACGAGAGAGGGCGCTCCTCTCATATCATCAGTCTCCGGCTTAAAAGAGAGTCCCCAAATAGCAATGACTTTCCCATGCAGAGGTTGAAGTACTTGCGCGATTTTTTGACCAAGAAGGCGCTTTTGACGTTCATTGACCTCGTGTACAGCAGAGATGATTTTGAGTTCGACAGCTTGTTCTTTTGCTGTCGCTAAAAGTGCTTGGAGATCCTTAGGAAAGCAGGACCCGCCATAGCCTACACCAGGGTAGAGAAAGGAGTAACCGATGCGCACATCAGCTCCTAAAGCCGTGCGTATGCTTTCTACATTTGCGCCTACCTTTTCGCAAAGATAGGCAAGTTCATTCATAAAAGAGATGCGCGTTGCAAGCATGGCATTTGCTGCGTATTTCGCAAGCTCAGCGGAGAGAATATCCATCACCAAGATGCGGTTATGACTTAACGAGAATCCCCGATAGATCTCTCGAAGCACGTGTTCAGCATGCGCATCTTCAACACCGAGAAGAATGCGATCCGGCTTCATGAAGTCAGAGACTGCATTTCCTTGTTTTAAAAATTCGGGATTCACTGCAAAGAAGAAATCTACATTGCGTTCTCGCTTGTACAGTTCAGAAAGTAATCGCTTTTTAAGTGTATATGCCGTTCCCGGGGGAGCAGTTGACTTCACAACAAGCGTAAGAGGGGAAGAAAGAAGAGGGGCAATCGCATCTACAGCTGAAAAAAGAGCATCTAGATTGCAGGTTCCATCAGGATTTGCAGGAGTAGGAAGAGCAAGAAAACAGATGTCGACTTCACAAAGGCTTTCTTCATAGCTACAAGAATACTTCAAACGCCCGGCAGCTCCATTGCGCGCAGCAAGCTCACTGAGCCCTGGTTCAAAAATAGGGAGTTCCCCTTTGCGCAATTTTGCAATTTTTTCTACATCAGTATCTAAACAAGTGACATTGTGTCCCATTTCGGCAAAACAGACAGCTGTTACAAGTCCAACATAACCAATTCCAATGATCAGAACATTCATAACAAATAATGTATCAAAAGATGGTTTTTGCGATGCGGTGTGTCAGTCATGATGTTGTCATAATGGATTCAAAATCGCACAACAACTTCAAGTTGTGCTGCTCGTCGACTTCGCCTGGTTCAAATACCGGGCGTCGCCTTAGTTGGGCAAGCGGTGATTCTATCGCAAAATGGTTGCATGCACGTAGCTCAAGTCAAATTTGACACAGCAATCCGTTTTCGAGCAAATAGATCTCATCACATAACGCTGCGAGCTTTTCGTCATGCGTTGCTATGATAAGGCCCTGTTGTTCTTTTCGACAAAGATCGAGAAGAAGCGAATGCACACCTTCCGAAGTGGATCTATCGAGATTTCCCGATGGTTCATCTGCAAGAATGAGTTCAGGAGTATTGCAAAGCGCTCTTGCAATTGCGATGCGCTGCTTTTCACCACCTGATAGATATTTTACACTCGTGTCTTTGTATGGAAGCATATGCATGGAATCCAAAAGAGCTAGAGCGCGTGCATGGGCTGGACTTCCTTTCTGAAGAGGTAAACGCGCAATATTTGCAGGCAATAAAACGTTGTAAAGAGCGCTCTCATCTTCTAAAAGATGATGAAATTGAAAAACAAATCCGATATGGCGGTTTCTCGTCGCAGCTGCTGTTGCACATGGAACTTGGGTTCCGAGGAGCTCTACGCTTCCCTTGGAAGGTTTTTCGAGGAGTCCTAAAATGGAGAGAAGCGTGCTTTTCCCTGCACCTGATTTTCCAATAATGGCGATCGATCTGCCCTTTTGTAGACATAAAGAGATTCCCTTAAGCACATGGCTGGATCCAAAGAATTTTTCAATTCGCTCTGCAAGTAAAAGTGTCATAGCGTGGTTTTTAAGGTGTGAAAAGGTTGTACATGACTTGCTTTCCATGCAGGAATAAGCGCTGCAAGACAAGAAAGGATAGGGGTAAGAATGAGAACAAGAAGAAGAGCATCACCACTTAACTGGGTGGGGTAAGATCCTGAAAACATCTCAAGTTGGAAGGCATTATTAGCTTGTAAAAAGCGAAGAGAATCGACGATCGGGTGAATAAAATGCAACGTCAACGACGTAGCTGCAATACCCATCAGGGAGCCTATAGAGCCAATCATTGTTCCTGCAAAGGCAAAAATTAGGGAAATAGAACGCTTTGAAGCTCCCATTGCGGTGAGAATTCCAATTTCTCTCTTTTTATCATGAACGAGGAAAAGCAAAAGGGAGATGATGTTGCTCATTGCCATCATGAGAATGACAATGCCGATGAGTGTAAAGAGAAGTTTGTCGCTTTGAAATTGTTGGAGCACTTCTTTGGCAAAAGGGTAATCGCGAAAAGAGGTAACAGTCCAATAGGATTCTATTCCCCGTTTGCGTAGCTCATTGAGGATTGTTTTTTTTCGCGTACTCTAC
>JAKAAD010000021.1 GCA_021802305.1 bacterium | reverse complement strand
TTCCTCTTTGTACCAGGGCTTTGTTATATTGATGCGAGTTGCGTGTACGCATCGAAAACTCCTTTGTTTGTCTTTCAGGGCTTCAGAGAAGTTTCTTTATTTTGGGGCATTTTTCTCAGGCCTTACGAGGAGACTTTTTCAACGCGGCCGGTTTTTTTTCAAAAAATGACAACTCGTTGACATTCAATAATCAAAAACCCTCTTCAATCCGAAAAAAGCCTTAGTCTTTATCTGCGAAAAATTTGAGACTTGATGGACTCGAACCATCGACCCCCTCATTAAAAGTGAGGTGCTCTACCGACTGAGCTAAAGTCTCAAAATGTTGACCCCAAGGGGATTCGAACCCCTGTTACCAGAATGAAAATCTGATGTCCTGGACCGGGCTAGACGATGGGGCCGGATCATCATTATTACTCCGCTAGTCAAACCAGTGACAATCTGCTTGACTAGCGAAGTAATAATTTCCAAGGCTTTGAAATATAATGCAGTTTCTCGTTTTTCACAAGCTGGGTTCTAAATTGTCAGAATCTCTTTCTCTTTCGCAGCAAATAAGGACTCTACCTCTTTGCACGCCTGATCCGTATGTTCTTGAATCAATTTTTCTTCTTTCTTAAGGATGTCTTCTGTAAGTGTTCCGTCTGCTTTTTGCTTACGAGCCATTTCATTAAACTTTCTTCGCACTTCACGGATTGATACAAGGGCCTTCTCTTTTTTTTCTTTCCCCTGTTTTACAATGGTCTTGCGCATAGATTCATCCATCGGAGGGACGTTAATGCGAATCATTTGTTTTTCCACGATGGGAAGTAGGTTAAGGTTGGCTTTTTCAATGCTCTTGGCTATCGGTCCTGCTGTTTGCGGATCAAAGGGAGTAATGAGGATTTGACGTGGTTCTGGAGTACTCACAGAAGCTAATTCTTTGATGCGCATTTGGGTTCCATAGACTTCAACGCTTACACCGTCAAGTAGAGCTGTATTGGCGCGTCCGGTGCGCAGAGTTTTGAGTTCGTTTTTGAAAAACTCAATCACATTATCCATTTGTTGTTTGGCTTGTTTTGCAACACTCATTTTGCATCTCCTGATACTAAGGTTCCCACACTCTCTCCCATGATCGCACGATAGATAATATCGCTCTCGAAAAGGTCAAACACGCAAATGGGAATGCGATTTTCTCTACATAAGGCAATCGCTGTTGCATCCATCACGTTTAATTTGCGAAGCAAGACTTCTTCATAGGTGAGATGAGAGTACTTTTTGGCTTTTGGATTTTTTACAGGATCTTCGTCGTACACGCCTGCTACTTTTGTCCCTTTAAATAGCACTTCTGCATGGATTTCACTTGCGCGCAGCGCGGCAGCAGAATCCGTCGTGAAGTAGGGATTTCCCGTGCCTCCAACGAAAATCGTGCAGATGCCTTGCTCAAGTGCTTGCAGCGCATGCGCCCAATTGTACGTTTCTACCATTGTATCAGTATCAAAGGCACTCATGACGCGGCATTTCACTCCAAGCTTTTCTAAACTTTGATAGAGAATGATGCCGTTAATGACAGTTGCCAGCATTCCGATGTGATCTGCAGGAGTTCTTGCAAAGCCAAATGCCTCTCCCTGATGCCCGCGGAAGATATTCCCTCCGCCCACTACGAGAGCCATTTGTACGTTTAGATCAGCAACTTGTTTCAATGCTACTGCAATCTTGTGGCAAGCCGCTTGCTCAATCCCAAATGTTTGCTCTCCCATGAGTGCTTCTCCAGAGAGCTTGAGAAGCACTCTTTTGTATCTAGGAGATCCCACAAAACCCTTACCCTTCTACCTTCCAACGATAAAACGCCTCTACCACAAGAGGCTTTCCTAAGCGTTTGCTTTCTTGCTCTATGAGCTGTGCAATGGTTACCTTGGGATCTTTGATGAATGGTTGGTACAGCAAGCACATTTCACTACAGAAGAGCTGCACCTTATTTTGCACAATCTTTGCTGCAATTTCCGGGGGCTTTCCTACCACTTGACTGCGGGCGATTTCTTCTTCTTTTGCACGCACTTCTGAGGGGATCTCCTTCAGGTACAGTGGATCGGCAGCAGCTGTATGCATTGCAATCTCACGCGCAAAAGCTTCTTGTCCGGCCGCTCCTGCAAGAACGACCGCAGCAACGATTTTCCCTCCCATGTGCATATACGTGCCAATGGAGTGATCGGCAGATTTAGGGATGATGTGCACTCTTTTGACCCGAATGTTTTCTCCTAATTTTTGTACAACAAGAGATCGTCGCTGATCCAACGTGAGCGATGTATCTTTTTGAGAAGGCTCTTGCAAGAGTTTTTCTAGTGACGGGGATTTTTTCGTTGCAGCAACATGGGCAACTTCTGCTACAAACTCTTTAAACTGTTCGTTTTGTGCAACAAAATCCGTTTCAGAATTGACTTCGACCATTGAAATTGCATCTTTACTTTCTCCACAGCCAATCAATCCTTCTGTCGCTGCACGACCTTCTTTTTTCACAGCAGAAGCAAGCCCTTCCTTTCTCAGAATCTCAATGGCTTTATCCATGTTCCCCCGTGCTTTGTCTAACGCATCTTTGCACTTGCCCATGCCTACGCCTGTGCGTTCGCGCAATTCTTTAACGAGCTCAGACGTGCTTTTCGTTGTCATCATTCCCCTCCTCTTGCGTGAACTCTTGATGTTCTTCGTGCTCCTTCTCTACCATCTCTTTTTCCACTTCCTCTTTTTCCTGCACGATATTGAGCTCTTCTTTACAATGCACAATCGCCTGCGTAATTGTCTGCAAAATCAATTTAATGCTCTTGAGAGCATCGTCGTTACATGCAATGACGTGGTCAATGGGATCGGGATCACAATTGGTGTCCACTAAAGCAAGGATCGGTATGCCCAACTTTTTTGCTTCTGCAACTGCAATGTGCTCGTGGCTTGGATCCACAATGATCACCAACCCAGGGGGCTTGCGCATTGCTCGAATGCCAGAGAGATTCCTTTCGAGCTTGGCTTGTTCCTTGGAAAGAAGCGATCTTTCTTTTTTCGTAAGCTCTTCTCCGCCGATTGCGATTTTCTTTTCTATGCGCTCTAGCGTCTTGACGGATTGGCGAATCGTCACCAAATTTGTCAACGTGCCTCCAAGCCATCGCTCGGAAACATAGAATTCTCCTGCCTTTTCTGCGCACTCGCTCACCACGCTCTTTGCCTGCTTTTTCGTACCGACGAAAAGGATGGATTTGTGTTTTTTCACGATGCCCTTCACGAATTCTATGCCGCTTCGGATTTGCTGCATCGTTTTTGCGAGGTCTATAATATCAATGCCGTTTCTCTCCTCAAAAATGAATCGCTTCATTTTGGGATTCCAACGGTTTTTTTGATGCCCGTAATGGGCTCCTGCTTCTAACAGATCTTTGATCGTTATGGTGGTTTCTTGTTCTTGTGCCAAGCTTTGTCCCTTTGTTTGACAGCGGCATCCCCCTTTTCCTGTATGAGGAGGATTTCAGCCTTGGTTAATCATGTGAAATTTGAGCGCCTGATCAGAATCGAACTGACACAAGTAGCTTGGAAGGCTACTGTTCTACCATTGAACTACAGGCGCAGCTCCAAGCATTTTAGCGTCCTTCCATTTTTTTTCAAAGCAGCACGAAAAAGGGCTGGGCGCGCTCACAGTCAATACCCATAACATAGGCCTTATTGATGATCATTTCAATACCACTAATCCTGTAGAAAATCTATGTAAAATCATTTCTTAAAAATCAGCTTTTTGTCTCGCAATTCATCTGCATGGCGATGCGAAAAACTGCTGATTTTGACTTTAACGACCTGCTCACCTTAATAATAGAAGGCAATATTCTATCTAAAGGCAGTATCATGGTACATAAGCGCGTGCATCGCATCCTCATCGTCATCTTATGCGGATTTGCCTGCATATTGGCGCGAGTTTGGTATCTCAGCACTATCCAACGCCCGCAATTTATCGAAAAGGCCATCCATGCCGGACGTCGCACAACGATCAATCCTGTAGAGCGCGGGCCCATTCTCGATCGATTTCAGATTCCTCTAGCAACCAATAAAGTCGTATATAACGCCTGCATTCGCTATGCTGACATCGCACAAATACCGAAGATCCAGTGGATGAAAGATAAGAATGGCAAAAGACAGCGCCATTTTTCACGACTCTCCTACATTCAGGAATTGGCAAAAATGATTGGAAAGAAGCTCGATCTCCATGCAGAAGAAGTGGAGGATTTCATTCATGCAAAGGCTGCTCTTTTTCCTCATACTTCATTTGCAATCAAAACTGACCTCACGGAACAGCAGTATGCATGGCTAAAAATCGCAGAAAAAGATTGGCCGGGTGTGCATGCAGAAAAGGGATTGCAACGCATCTATCCCCAAGGGCGCGTGGCTTCCCATATTGTGGGCTATATGGGAGCAATCAATGCGCAAGAATACCAGGCTATCTTGCAAGAACAACGAAATTTGAGAACTTATGTGAGCGAACGAGATGAAGGGAGCGCCCCTATTCTCCTCAAAGGATACCAAGATCCTCTGGAAGTGCGCGAAAGGCTTGCAGAACTGGAAGAAAAGGCCTACACGCACCGCGATGATATTGGGAAAATGGGTATTGAGCTTGCTTATGATAAAGAACTGAGAGGCTACCGCGGCAAGCAGCAGGTCGAAGTCGACTTTCGCGGCAATCCTCTCGGCTCTTTACCGGGAGCCAAGCATTCCATTGCCGGAGAACAAATTACCTTATCTCTTTCTGTTGAATTGCAAAAATATGCAGAACAACTCCTTACAGAATACGAAGTTTTACGCGAGGAGAGAGGTTCCGATGGAATGCCGCTACTCTCAACGCCATGGATACGCGGAGGCGCCATTGTCGCTTTGGATCCAAATACAGGAGAAATTCTTGCGCTTGCCTCCTATCCACGTTTTGATCCCAACGATTTTGTGGCAAAAACTCCTGCCGTTACTCGCTGGTTGGAAGGCAGATCACTCGTGCAGGTTGTATGGGATGGAATTCGGCCTTTAGAGCGAGAGCGATTTCAGAAAGGCGCGTTTTATGATGAGGCAGTAACTCTCACATTTGAACGCTATCTCGATGCCATTCTTTCACAAGAATGCAAAGTACGAAATGCAATAGAAAAAATGCATACCCTTCAAACCGCATGTGCCGTGCAGCATGTGGCAGAAGAGCTACGCGCGCTTGTTCAACCTGAATTCTACGCAGCAGCCATGGATCTCTTATTCCCAGATCACTTTCCACACAAAACTCTCTCTGCACAGGAGAAAAAAACAGTGCTTCTACGCATTGGAGGTTCCTTTGCATATATGCAAAACACTCTGGGGAAAACGTTGGCCTCTATTCCCTATAACCGCGACAAAATGTTAGCCATAGATCTTTGTCGCCTCTTTGTGGATGCAGAACGCTTCTCTCCTGAACTACTTAGTCGTATAGGTGGATTATCGCTCGCACAGTACTTTACCTTGACGCAACAAGTGAATGCTTTGCTCCATACTCTAAAGAAAACGATCGCTCCTGTATTTCGAGAAAGAGAATTTGCTACATGGCGAAAAGAACATTTTAAAACATTTCTCAAACAAAAACGTGCAGAAGAACAAGAAAAAAAGACTTATGCGCGTCCCTACACAGATTATTTAGAGATGCAAGAGCGATCGCTATTTGAAGCTTTTTGGGCGCGTCATCGCTTGCCTCTTTTACATGCATGGCTTACGGGAGAAACACACGATGACGCATCGCTGCTACCATACCTAGAATGTGCAATGCACATTCGCGAACATCAGATAGAAAAAAAGGCGCTCTCTTCCATTCTTTCTTCCCTCTCATTGGAAGAGGGCATCTCCTTTTTCCAAACCATGCGCAACTTTTCCGAGCTCAACCTTCCACTGTATGGTTCTTATCAATGGGGGAACAGCCTCCAAGATCTTGCAGCCGCTTTTTATCCTGAATATGGCTACAGCTATATGCAATCCTTTGCTTATCGCCAATCAGCGCCTCAAGGATCTATCTTTAAACTTGCCATTGCTTATCAAGCTCTCATGGAGCGATACAAAAAACTCCAAGTGGCTGGAGCTCAGAACGAAGATCTCAATCCCTTCACATTTAACGATGAAAGTCACCCTTCTCGTCATATGGATCTCAAGCAGGTTCTCGGAACGACAGTTGATGGCAAACCGATTCGTCGCCTCTATAAAAATGGGGTATTGCCACGGAGCCTCTATCCCATGGGTCTCCTCGATCTCGCACGTGCCATTGAACAATCGAGCAACACCTATTTTTCTCTCCTTGCCGCCGACTACTTGCCTAGTCCAAAACAGATTGTGCACGCCACAAAAACACTCGGCTTTGGCGAAAAAACGGGAATCGATCTTCCAGGAGAAAATCCTGGATTATTGCCCGATGATCTACACATCAATCCGTCAGGGCTCTATGCATTTGCCATTGGGCAACATTCTCTTCTTGTCACTCCTCTGCAAACGGCTATCATGCTTTCTGCCTTTGCAAATGGCGGAGAGATTTTTCGCCCGCATCTCCTTGTTCACATGAGCGGGAGAGAACCGGCTCTTTTGGATACCTCCCTCTTTTATGCACCTCCCACTTTATTTAAAGAGCCTCTCCAACTCTTGGGAATTCCCTTTGCCCTCTTTGCAACAGCAGAGCCCTTAGTCTCTTCTCCCTATATGCTCTACGGCGGCACTGAACTTCTGCGCAAGATCGATATGCCTAAAGAAGTCCGTTCCTATCTTTTGCGTTCTATGCACAGAGTGACTAGTGGAGAAAAGGGGAAAGCAAGACCCAAAGCAATCCATTGCTTTTCCAAACATCCTGAATGGCGCCGTACCTATCTCGATCTTCATAAACATATCCCTGGAAAATCGGGAACTGCGGAGTATAAATATAAACAGACTATCGACGTAGCAAGTGTTGCTACCATACGGAATCATGCTTGGTTCGGAGGGATAGGATTTTCCGACGATGAGGAAAAAAAACCTGAAATCGTCATTGTCGCATTTTTACGCTTTAGCAAAAAAGGAGGAAAGGAAGCTGCTCCTATCATTGCGAATCTCATTCAAAAATGGCGCGATATCCAGTCGCGCAAGGAGCCATTGCAGCATTCAGGCATAAAGGATTCCGGAAAAATAGTCGATCGTACGCTTTAGTCCTTCTTTGAGAAAAACGCGTGGCTGCCACCCGAGGTGCTTTTGTGCAAGCGCAATATCCGGCCTTCTTTGCCTGGGATCGTCGCTTTGGGGAAGGGCATAATGGATAGGAGATGTCGAATTCGTCAGTGAACGAATGGTCTTTGCTAAGGAAAAAATCGTCACTTCTTCGGGATTTCCCAAATTGATGGGGCCTGTCACTGTAGAAGCTGTCCCCATCAATCGAATAAGCCCTTCCACCAAATCGTCCACATAACAAAAGGAGCGCGTTTGTTTGCCATGCCCATGAATGATCAGAGGATCGCCTCGAAGTGCCTGCGCAATAAAATTCGAAACGGCTCTACCATCATCGAGACTCATCAAGGGGCCATACGTGTTAAAGATGCGTGCAATTTTGATTTCCACCCCAAAATGGCGATGATAATCGAAAAAAAGTGTTTCCGCACATCGTTTCCCCTCATCGTAACAAGCTCTTATTCCAATGGGATTGACATTCCCCCAATAACTTTCTGTTTGCGGATGAAATGAAGGATCTCCATACACTTCGCTCGTCGACGCTTGCAAAATCTTTCCCTTATTCTGCTTGGCAAGTTCTAGCAAATGCATCGCACCGATCACACTTGTTTTTAGAGTCTCTATGGGATGCAGTTGATACGCTTTTGGAGATGCAGGACAAGCGAGATTGTAAATTTGCTCTACATCGAGATGTAATGGCGTACAAATATCATGTTTTATGAGAGAAAATCTGGGATGAGCATGAAGTGCTGCAATGTTTTTTTCTTGCCCGGTTACGAAATTGTCAATGCAAATGACTTCGTGGCCTTGTGCAAGAAGCTTTGCACATAGATGTGCGCCTAAAAACCCTGCACCTCCTGCTACACCCACTCGTTGACCATGACCCATACTTACCTATAAAATACTGATGCCATGGCTTCTGCAAAACAAATTTTTATCACAGGGATCGCAGGCTTTATTGGATTCCATGTAGCAACCGCGCTCCGAAAGCGGGGCGATCGCGTTTGGGGCTGTGACAATTTCAATGCCTATTACTCTCCAGAACTCAAACACAAAAGAAAGGCGATCTTGCAGCAACAAGGCATTGAAGTACATCCACTCGATCTCAATGACAAAGCAGCATTATGCACTGCCTGGAACGCCGCTCCGGCTACGCATTGTGTGCATCTCGCTGCACAAGCAGGTGTTCGCTACTCTAATGAACAT
The DNA here is from genome assembly GCA_021802305.1 of bacterium. Lineage (GTDB taxonomy): Bacteria > Chlamydiota > Chlamydiia > Chlamydiales > Rhabdochlamydiaceae > JAKAAD01. Next base: position 4,242 of record JAKAAD010000021.1, on the reverse strand, counting down.
CCTGAAGAGTACGTCCGCACCAATCTCGTAGGGTTACTATCTCTTTTAGATCTCTTGCGAGAAAATCCCTCCATTCCATTGATCTTTGCTTCTTCTTCTTCCGTCTATGGCACAAACAGAAAAATTCCCTTTGCAGAAGAAGATATAACGAATCAACCAGCAAGTTTTTACGGGGTCACAAAAAAAGTAGGCGAAGAGATTGTCTATCAAACCCATCGACTCTATGGCACCCCTTGCACCATACTTCGCTTTTTCACGGTATATGGTCCCTGGGGAAGACCCGATATGGCCTATTATTCTTTCGCAAAAAATATCATAGAAGGTCGTCCCATCCCCGTCTTTGGCAATGGGAAATTGCTCCGAGACTCGACATATATTGACGACATCATACAGGGCATTCTCGCCACCATTGATCGCAAAACAACATGGGACATCTTCAACCTTGGCGCGCATCATCCGCATACCGTGTTGGAAATGATTGCGCATTTGGAGGAGCTCTTAAAGAAAAAAGCAACTCTGCAATTTTTGCCCAGCCCCCCTGGGGATGTCCCTATCACCTATGCAGATATTCAAAAAAGCCAAAGAGAACTTGGGTTCTTCCCGAGAGTATCTCTCAAAGAAGGCCTGCATCGCTTCGTAGATTGGCTTCTCCTCACAGGAAATAATTTCTCGCGTTTGGTATGATCTCTCTATAAAGAGTCTGTCAACGACAGACTTTAGGGAAAGGGATATAAAAACTACACGCGCAGTTCTATTTTCTTTTGCTTTCCTTTTTTTTGCCTCTCTTCACGCCCATGAACAACCTTCTCATTTCATGGTTTGCCCTGGGATCTTCAATGTGACGAGAACCCATACAAGTCCTATGCTGCAATTAGAGTATCGACAGGAACTTAGCTTTCACCACATTCGCCCACTTGTTGCCGCCTTTGCAACAACACGAGGAAGTCTCTATTTTTGCGCAGGAGCAAGCGTCGATCTTTTTTTTTCGAAATACTTTGTCATGACCCCTAGTTTTGCACCTGGGATGTATTATCGAGGGAACGGAAAGCACATGGGCTTTCCCATAGAATTTCGATCTGCGATCGAAGCTGCCGTTTGTCTCAAAAACAGAAGCCGTATCGGAGTGCAATTTCAGCACATATCGAATGCTCACTTGGGCCACAGAAATCCCGGAGCAAATTCTCTTCTTTTTTATTACGCAATGTCCGTGAAATAGATCTGAATATAAGAGTCTATCGTTGACAGACTCTTATGCCTTCTGAACCGTTCCCACCATAAAGCGGTAGACAAAACAACGATCTTCTTGCTCGAGCTCTCTTTCCAATGCAGCCTCTCTTTGAAAGTGCGCATTTAGGTAATCAGGGATCTGATAATCGGACATAAACTGTCGAATGCAAAAACGGGCACCCGGACGAGCCGTGCGCACAATTTCCTGTAAAAGCGACGTAAATTGATCCCTAGAAATAAAAGAGACTACGTCAGAAAGGGAAAATGCATCGAAATGCTCCTTTGGAGCTTTGCTAAGGTATGCATGGATTTCTGAGTCTACCGGAGAAATTTTGTGCATTTGCTCTTTGATATATTTAGAGGCCTCTCGTTGCAAATAAGGAGGGTACCCTTCAGGGAAGACTTTGCCAGCAAATGTAAGAGACACGATCACATTTTCTCGAGCAAGTAATCGGTGGAGAGAGGCGTTCATCCTATCCAGGATATATGCCGATGGCTTAATATTTTGGCCCAAGTGTGCATAGAGGCCCGGATCTTGAATAAATAGTCGCGTCACTTTGGGATGGAGAGAAAAACCCACCATTGCTTTCCAGAGAGGCGTATTCCACTCATCGCGCAAAAAGCGTTGTTGTGCTTCTAGGTCATCAAATGCAAAAAGCTTGCGCACCTTGCGCCCGCGCGTAAGGGAAAGAGCGGCAGCTACGATAGAGCAACAGCGTTCGGTTTTTCCTTGATACAGTATGCCTTTATCAATCAAAGCATAGTGCTTCTTCCAAAAAGCGACGCTTGTTTCTGAAAGATGAGACAAAAGCACGTTGAATAATTCTCTTCGATCTTTGTGGTGATTTGCACCCAAAAATGTAAGATACGTATCGTAATCCCATGTGCGAAGGGCTGCTATTTTCAAGCGCAGAAGTTCATTTTGAAATGGATTTGCATCTACGGAAACAACCTCCGCTACATTTCCCAAAAGCAAATGTAAAGGTCGATCTCCACTTGCCGTGATGCAAACGACGCGATCCGTAGATTTTAACTGTAATGCCTTTTGTTCTGTGCTCCAATCTTCATTGCCGAAACTGTAGCTCAACCGTGAAAAAAAATCGCTCATGTCACTTCCCCACACTATATCCAAGAAGAACGAAAAATGTACAATGTCGAATTATGCTGCATCCACGAGTAAGACTGCAATTCATAGTTTCTGTAATCTTGATTATCTCAGCATTTATCGGCGTTGTACTCACGCAAATTCAATCACATGGTGCATGGAAATATTGGCGGTATGTCTCTATTTTTTTTGCTGCTATCAGCATGTGGCTTACCTGGCATTTACATGTGATGGGATGGAAAGAACGAGCAACCACCATCTGGCATGAACTTGCGCATTGGGCCGGCGTCATTTTGTGCATTCAAATGATTGCTTTTTTTGTACACATCGGTTTAGAGAGCCGTTATTTAGGAAGTATTACTGCACTGCTCATCCTATCTCTTGGTACGTATTTAGCAGGTGTGAACATGGAGGTAAGTTACGTGGTTGTTGGCATCGTGCTTGCGCTCTTTTCTGCAGCGCTTGCTTTCTTTGCAGAATACATGTATGCCATTCTCATTCCATTGACGATTTTTGCCATTGCCTTTCTCTTCTATTTGCTACACCGCATTCACAAATTTGCAAAGGGCCCAAAACTTTAGACTGGGTGGGCATCTTTCTTCTTAGCGATGCGGGATGAGCGTCTTGCACTTTTCTCCTGCGATTTCTTGTATGTATTTGGGAATAGCATACCCCGGCAAGGATTTCCGAAGCTCTTCCATGATCTGTACTCCCTTTTCGATCGCCACTTCAAAGTGTTGTCCACCTTGAACGCGATCTAGCTGGCTAAGACAGTAGGGAATGATGCCATGATCTACAACTGTTTCAAATAAGGAATGCAATGTGCTTGTATTGTCATTGACTCCCGATAAGAGTACTGTGCTTGTAAGTACAGGCACACCGCATTTTAGGATTCTCTTCAGAGCAAAAAAGATATCCGCATCGAGTTCTTTGGGGTGATTGCAATGAAGAACAAAGACGTTTTGCAGCCGCGTAGATTCGAAAAGTGAGAGAAACGATTCCGTAATGCGTTCTGGAATGCCGATCGGAAAGCGCGTATGCCATCGGAGGCGCTTGAGGTGAGGAATGGTAGCGAGTTGTGCCATGAGCTCTCGAAGCGCATCATCTCCCAGAGAAAGAGGATCTCCTCCGCTCAAGATGAGCTCTGAAATTGTGGGATCTCCCCGCACATACATGAGTTCCTTCTCAAATCCCGAAGAACGCGCATAGGCAAAATGTTGTCGAAAACAAAAACGGCAATGCATAGCGCAAGCTCCCGTTGCAAGAAGAAGCGCGCGCCCAAAATATTTATGCAACATTTTGGGAGTTTTTTGTGCGGACATATCCCCTACAGGATCCTCGCGAAAAAGAGGATTTCTTTTTTCTTCGATGCGCAGGGGCACAAACTGGCGCAAAATGGGATCCTCGACATTTCCCTTTTCTATTTTTTCTGCAAGGCGCCTGGGAAGATTTAATGGAAATGTACGAGGAGATCTTATGATTGGTTGCAAATCCAATTCTACAAATTCTGCAAGCTCCTTCCAATCGGTAACATTGCGGGCTTGGATCTTTCTCCATTCGATGGACATACAGTAACAGGCGCCTATTGAAATTCGCCGGAGAGGACAACATGGGTGCTCTATTCAATGCATTTTCATACTTTCGCCTGTGCGTCAAAGCCCAATGCGTGAATATTCACAGATCGCAAGTATAGCAAAGCGCTATTTTTTCCCGGTATTCGAATTTACGATGGCACTTCTGGCACATTCTTCACGATGTACCCGATCAATTTGATGAACGAGTAGTATTGCTCTCGTCTTTGATAAGATTCCCTATCCATCCTTGCTGAACGACTGAGAAGGGAGCCATTGGGCAACCCTACTCTTAAGGCTCTCTGTAGTAAGAAACGGCAAAACTTGCTTTTCAAGAAG
>JAKAAD010000121.1 GCA_021802305.1 bacterium | reverse complement strand
TCATAAGGAGTGTTTTGTGAGGCCCATACTCCAGAGCTGTGAATAATAGGTATTGAGGAAGGCAAAGCGGACGAAGGTAAAAGGTCCTCCAAGTCCTGCAAAATCGGCTTCTAATATGGAGCGTAGTCCATTGTGGGGTCGTAAAGCACTATCAGTGGAATCAAAGGTAATGGAAGGTCCAAAAGAGGAGACAACACCTCTTTTATGCGCAGCCCTTTCTTCGGGGGTTCTTTTGTTGTTCAATGCTTCTTCTACATGTTTGCGCACGTGGGCTTGGTCATCGTGAAATCGGTATTTCATGCCAAAAGTCCAGTAGGAAGTAAGAGGATAAGAAGCAGCAAGCGTAAGTCCGTAAGTATCGATAGTATAAGATTCTGTGGGTAAATTGTTGCGCGTGAAGGAAAGATCTACGCCAAAACGCCAAGGGGTATCGCGAAAGTAAGGATCTACCCAAGAAATAGTAAAATTGCTAATCCGCTTTCCTAGGCTTGCTTTTGCACTAGCATATTCTCCGGCACCTCTGACGGAGGAGTATCCTTCTTTAAAGATGGCAGGAAGGCCTTTGATGTTGAAATTGCTTTCTGAATAGTCAATCCCGCCATAGAGTTGGTCTGCACTACTAACAGCAAGAAAGAGCGATGCGTGACCTGTTTTCGTTTCTTCGACTTCGATGTAGACGTCGCGGTAATTTTCTCCCAAACGTTCATCGTCTGAAGTTTTGACAGCATAGACATTCACATTGGTGAAATAGCCAACTGCTTCTAGCCTTTTTTGCGTTGCCTTGAGCTTCGCTAAATCGAAGGTTTCCCCGGGTACGAGGAGCGATTCTCTTAAGATGACATTGTCATTTGTAAGTACATTGCCAAAGATGCGAATAATACCGATCTTGTATTGCTGACTCTCTTCAATGCGAAAGAGGACGCTGTACTCGAGCTTGCTGGGCTCAGGAGTCGTTTCGAATTGAATGGTTGTATCGATATAACCTTTGCGGCCATACAGTTCCTTGATGTTTTCTACAGTTTTGCGCAGTTTTTCAAGGGAGTAGATTTGTCCGGGGCGCGCAATAAATGCCTTATCGATCTCTTCGTCAGATAAGATCTTATTCCCTGTAAAGCGGATTTTTCCAAAATGATAGAGCTCTCCTCTCTCTGCCGCGATCTCTACCTCTACTTTTCCCAATGATTCCGGCATCTCCCGCACCTCAATCGATACCTTGGCGTCCGGATATCCATGATTTTGCAAGTAGTCGAGAATGATCAATCGATCTTGTTCCACCGCATCCTCATTGACCTTTCCTGTGCCTGTCAGCCAGCTCGTGAAGAAGTTGTATTTTTTTGTGTAGATCATCTCTAAAATAACGCGCTTTTCTTCTTTCGAAAAACCGGTGAGAGTAAGACGACCTACTTTCCCCGAGCGGCCTTCTACAACATCGATGACGATATCGATCTGATTGGTATGGGGGATAGGTTGAATTGAATAGGAAAGTTGTGATTCAAAATAGCCTTTCTTGATGTAGTATTCCTTAACCTTGTTAAAGGCTTTATTGAAATCTTTGCGATAGAAAATGGAATGTGCTTTGATCCCTAATTCATCTTGAAGTGTTTTTGCTTTGATTTGTGCGTTCCCTTGCCAGATGATCTGATGAATTACGGGGCGCTCCCAAAGGCGCAGAGTGATCACGAGTTCATTTCCCTGTATTTCGATGTCCGGTTCCACGCGATCGTATTGTTCCGAGAGCATTTTGAGATCGCTATCAAAAGTAAATTGCGAAAAGCGCGCGCCTACTTTTGTCTTTAATCGATTCAGCACCACTTGAGGATTAAAGGAAGAGCGGGAAGCTAAATTTTCGACGATGATATCGATCTTTGCGATTCTTCGTTCCTCGTATGCATAAGAAGATGTTTGTGCTTCTAACGGGATATTGAGTGGAGCGCACGTGATTGCGATGAGAGAGAAGGCAGAAAATATTCGAAAATGCATATTGCAATGAGTATATACAGAAAACGCTTTGTGCTGGAGCGTTTTTTAGAAATGCGAATGCAGCGGGCGTTTGCGCGCTGCCCTGATCCCCAATGAATTTTTTTTCATGAGTATACATCTAAAAAATATGGGTAGCCTGAAGATGTTGGTTGCGGCTAAATATATTAACCCAGTGGTTATGAGTAACTTAAATTGATTTAAGATCCATTTCAATAAAAAAAAACAACCCACATTTTTATAGACCTCATGAGGAAATTCCCATAACCTTAGGATACATAATGGTAGCAATGCAACGTGACCAGACAAATTTTTTAACCCAATGGGCTCTAGATCTCCTTTCTAAAGCGAGAGTTTATCATAAGGTTGTTGCAACGGCAGCGAATGGAAAACCAACGAACGCTTTTTCAAAGTTATCTTGCTCGACCCCGGGCTTTGCAATACATCCTTGGGTGTATCGCTATACCAGATCCATACCATTTCAGAAATTGAGGGGGTCAATGGTGGGGAAATCGCTGAACAGCTAATGGGTCAGCTTTTGCGTACCATCTTTCCTCCATATGCTCCACCTGTATTGGCAGCTCCTT
>JAKAAD010000020.1 GCA_021802305.1 bacterium | reverse complement strand
CACTGTGGAGCACTGTAAGAAGATCCCAAAGTTTTTGAGCAAAAGTAAATAGTTCTCTTGTTGACATGGTTTTTATTACATCTTTTGAGTCTGCAAGAGTGTTTCCTTTGATGTAGGGTAGTACTTCAGCAATTTGACAAAGTGTGTCTTTACCGCCTTTTCTATAAAAAATCCTGTTCTGGAGTATTGATTGCAGGGTGATCGATTGTATGCGCAAGATGAGAGCCGTACTCAGGAGACTGGGAAGGCGAAAATAATGGTAGAAAAGAACGCATAATTTTTAAGACTTTACACTCACCGGTTTTTTTGTTAACAATTTTATATACTTCGCCTTGGGCTCCTTTCCCAATCAATTGGTCGATGTCATAGCCCTGTCGATGTAATATTTTTTCAAGTTCTTCGGGCACAGCATCCATCCGCCTAGATGATGGCGTCATAGAATGAATAGGATGGTTCTCAACAATGCGCGGCAACCGGGGCACTTCTGGCGCAACGAGTTTTTTTGTATTCGCTTGTTTTAGAATGTGGGAGAAAAGTTTGCCCATCTCATGTATCTCTTGCAATTTTCGCCACTGCTCGTACGTTTGAAACGCTTGGTAGGAGCGAATGGCAGCCATTCCCATTTTGGCTGCGGCTCGCGCCGGCCTAGCATAGGAAGGATCGCCTGCTTTTTGCTCAGCTTTGTACGCTTGATATGCTTGGGCAATGTGAAATAGTGCTTGCGTGGCATAAGCGAGGAGCATCCATTGAGGGTGACCAGCAAGGGATAGAAGCTGTGAACAAGAGAGAACGAATGTTTCTATGTAGGGGGCTTTTTCCTGAGCTTCACAGATCTTATGGCAGCTTGCTAAAAGATCCATCGCACAATTGGCAATCATCCATGTGCGATTTTGCAAGTGAGATCCAGCGAAATCAGAAATTCCCTTTGCAGCTTTTGCAAGGGCAAAAGCGGTTTCTCTTTTGTCATTTGCAGAATAGATGTCAGAGCTTCCTTGCATGACCGCAATGAATCCTTGTCCATAAGCAAACGGTGTTTTTAAAGGCGAGCACATGGAAAAGAAAGGAGATGCAATCTCAACGAAAAATTTCCCATGGTTTATTACTTCCGCCATATTCGACATAATAATCCCTCAATATCGTTAATTTTTTGTTACTAAATAATAATGTATAAAGTTATATTAGGCAATTACAAATATTTAATTGTGAAGTAATTAAATACTTTGTAGGTAATTTTCTAAAATATAGGAGGCGGCTAGGGCGTCTTCGTGTTGTGCGCGTTGCTTACGTTTCATGTAGGGTTTGAGCGCTTTTTCTGCTTGTGCTGAGGTTAAGCGTTCGTCCCAGTAAACAACCGGGATGCCTGAGAGGAGTTGTAATTGTCCTCCAAAGGCTCGTGCTTCTTTTGCCATGTCGCCTTCCTGGCCATTGAGGAGAAGAGGCAAACCAACGACAAAGAGTTCAATGGGCTTGTAAGGAGCAAGGATTTTAAGGAGGGCTTGGATGGCATGCTCTAGGGCACCTTCCCGTTTTAGGGTACAAAAGGGCTCGACGATAATGCGAAGAGCATCGGTTTTGGCAATTCCGATTCTGGCTCGACCGTAATCAAGTCCTACTATGCGCATAGGAAATATTTTTGGTAAGCATCGCACCAACAAATTCCTTGAAAAGGGGATGGGGATGTGTAGGCTTAGATGTAAACTCGGGATGAAATTGCACGCCAAGCATCCATGGGTGGTCCTTGATTTCTACAATTTCCACGAGTTGACCATCTCGAAGCCATCCGGAGAGAATCAGCCCCTTTTTCTGTACGAGCTCTTTGTAGGCATTGTTGAACTCATATCGATGGCGGTGGCGCTCAGAAATTTTGATCGATCCGTAGGCTTTTGCGGCAAGGGTATCGGGTTCGAGATCGCAAGTGTATGCACCAAGGCGCATGGTTCCACCGAGATTTTTTAATCCACGTTGTTCGCTGAGCAAGGAGATGATGGGATGCGCGGTGTTGGGGTCCATCTCAGTAGAGTTTGCATCGGGAAGATGAAGGACATGGCGGGCAAATTCAACGCATAATACTTGCATGCCTAAACATAAACCAAAGTAGGGGACCTGCTTTTCTCGACAGTATTTTGCTGTTAGGATTTTGCCAATCCATCCTCGTTCGCCAAATCCGCCGGGGACGAGGTAGCCATCGCATCCGCCAATGATTTCTTCAACGCTGTGATGATCTACAATGTTCTCTGAATCGAAGGGGCGGATGTTTAGGGTAACTTGGTGGGCGATGGCTGCGTGTTCCAAAGCTTCGTATACAGACTTATAGGCGTCTCTGTGTTGTACGTATTTGCCTACTACGCCCACGGTGAGGCTGCCTTTGGGGTGCTGCTTTTTTTCGAGCATGGAGGTCCAAGAAGAAAGATTGGCTTTTTGAATCGGTAGTTGCAGTTTTGCAGAGAGTTTTTGGTCCAGTTCTTGCCTATGAATGTGGATGGGAACTTCGTAAATACTGTCAGAAACATCAACAATGTCGATGACGCTTTCCTTAGGCACACTGCAAAAGAGGGAAATCTTATCTTTAATCTCTTCGGGAAGATCGTTTTCTGATCGGCATAAAATAAAATCCGGGATGATGCCAATTCCTCGAAGGGTTTGGATCGAATGCTGCGTAGGTTTTGTTTTCAATTCTCCGGCAGCATGTAGGTAGGGAATATAGGTAAGATGAATGTTTAAGCAATCCGAAGGTCTTTCATGGCGAAATTGTCGAATTGCTTCAAGAAAAGGTTGTGACTCAATGTCTCCTACAGTTCCCCCAATTTCAACAAGCGTGATTTCTACGGTTTGCTGCTGTGCACAAGCTAAAATGCGTCGTTTGATCTCATCAGTGACATGAGGGATCACTTGAACGGTTTTTTCCTAAATAATCTCCGCGTCTTTCAGCTTTGATGACTGCTTCGTAGATCTGTCCAGACGTCGCATTGGAGTAGCGAGAGAGAAGGGCGTGGGTAAATCGATAGTAGTGCCCAAGATCGAGGTCTGTTTCTGCACCGTCATCGGTTACGTATACTTCGCCATGTTGAAAGGGACTCATCGTTCCCGGGTCTACGTTCAGGTAAGGGTCGAGCTTGAGCATTGCAACGCGGAGGCCACGACTTTCGAGCAATAGGGCAATGGATGCAGAGGTGAGGCCTTTTCCTAAAGAGGAAACCACACCTCCTGTGATAAAAATGTATTTCATTGTTTCTCTTGACGAGGATATCTTTACATTGAGAAAATCACAAGTTGCTTTGCACGTATTTCAAATGAAATATGTAAAAAGGTATTGCGTGATTAATGGCGAAAAGATTACAAAATTTATTCACCACATTTGTGATGTAGGAGGTTAAATCTTTATGTCCGTCTTAGAAGCTACCAAGCGCAAGGTCGTTCCTGTGAGTGTCTTTGAACTTTTTTCCATCGGGTTAGGGCCTTCCAGTTCGCATACCGTAGGTCCCATGCGCGCTGCAAAATCATTTATTCATTCTTTGCAAAAAAAGCGATTGTTGCCCTTGATAAGAGAAGTGATCGTTGAGCTCTATGGGTCCCTTGCAATGACGGGAAAAGGACATGGAACCGATACTGCTATTTTGCTTGGTCTAGAAGGAGAATCTCCTGAAAGCGTCGATCCGGCATCTGTAGCTTCGCGCATTGCGAGCATTACAGAAAATGGACAGTTGCGCCTGGGTGAAGATCTCTCTATCCCCTTTGACCCGGATCAACACATGCTGTTCCGAAGAGGAGATCGGTTGACGTATCATTCCAACGCCATGCGCTTTAAAGCATTTGACGCACGAGGAGAGTGTGTGGCTAACGATGTATTTTATTCCGTTGGTGGTGGTTTTATCGTGCATCAAGATCAAATTTTCTCCGAGGGAGTGGCAAATTCGGACGTTCATGTTCCCTATCCTTTTCAAACCTGTAAAGAGCTGCAAGAGCATTGCCTTGACGCGGGAAAAACCATTGCTCAAATCATGATGGAAAATGAAAAGATAAGACGTTCAGAAGCAGAGATCAAATCGGGCATTTTGCGCATCTGGACAGTGATGCAAGAGAGTGCGCAGAGAGGTTGTCAAAATGAAGGAATTCTGCCCGGTGGATTACAAGTAAAGCGACGTGCACCTTCTCTTTATCGCAAATTAGTACAAGATGAACGCGAAGAACAGGAAGATCCACATCGCGTTTTGGACTGGGTGAGTCTTTGGGCTTTGGCAGTAAACGAAGAAAATGCTGCTGGAGGGCGCATTGTGACTGCTCCTACCAATGGTGCAGCGGGAGTCATCCCTGCTGTTCTTCACTACTATCAAAAATTTACTCCTTCCCCAACGCAAGAAGGAGTCATCACCTTCCTTCTCACAGCTGCTGCTATTGGCATTTTGTACAAGGAAGGCGCTTCTATTTCAGCAGCGGAAATGGGCTGTCAAGGGGAAGTAGGAGTTGCTTGTTCTATGGCTGCGGGTGCTCTTACGGCAGCTCTTGGTGGAACCTTTGCGGAAATTGAAAGTGCAGCAGAAATTGGAATGGAGCATCATCTTGGACTGACATGTGATCCCATTGCCGGGTTAGTGCAAATTCCATGCATTATGCGCAATACAAAAGGAGCCTTGCATGCGATTAATGCTTCTCGAAGAGCGCGCGATGAAAAGGGGGAAAACCGCGTGCGTTTGGATGAAGTGATTCTCACAATGCGAAAGACGGGTGAAGACATGCATAGTAAATACAAAGAGACTTCAGAAGGAGGGCTTGCATTGCACGTTCCCGTGAATCTCCCTCAATGCTGAACGAAAGTTCATGGACTCCGTTGCAGCGAGCGCGTAGAGAGTACAAGCCCACGCTACCAGCTCTCCTATGCAAAGGGCGCTCTTTGCAATTTGTGAATGAACAGAAGCCTTTAATAGGCCCCCCCGCCACAAGAAATGCAACAAGCCTTCCCAATCACTGCAAAGCACAATGTATTGCGCGCCGAAGCAGGATCAAAAAGCCCCAATGCACATCCTTTAAAAATAGCCGTTCTTTTTTCTGGCGGGGAAGCTCCTGGTGGCCATAATGTCTTAGTAGGTCTTTTGGATGCTCTTCAGGAAATTCACCCACAATCGCGACTCTTTGGATTTCTCAATGGTTCTGAGGGTTTACTCTCAGGACAAAGTAAACATTTACTAAGAGAAGAGATTACTTTGGTGCGCAATCAAGGGGGATTTGAACTCATTGGATCGGGAAGAAAAAAAATAGAAACGAAGGCGGAGTTTGTACAAGCGCTACGCGGGGTACAAGAGCTGGATTTAGATGGGCTCGTTATTGTTGGGGGAGATGACTCTAATACCAACGCGGCAATGTTAGCCGAATATTTTTCCAAAGAGAAATGCAAAACTTGTGTCATAGGAGTGCCCAAAACCATTGATGGAGATGTAAAAAATCCTTACGTTGCAACTCCCTTTGGATTTGATACAGCCTGCAAGGTCTATTCCGAACTCATTGGCAATCTTGCAAAAGATGCGCTTACTACGCGCAAATACACGCATTTTATTCGGTTGATGGGGCGATCCGCTTCGCATATTGCGCTTGAGTGTGCTCTTTCCACGCAACCCAACTGCACACTTATTGGAGAAGAAGTTGCTGCCGCAAACAAAACTCTCAAGCAAATAGGCGAAGAGGTTACGCAACTTGTGATGAAGCGGGGAGAGGCGGGCAAAAATTATGGAGTTATTCTCATTCCGGAGGGATTGGTTGAATTCATTCCCGAGATGAAACTGTTAATCGAAGAGTTGAATCGACTTGTTGCAGAGCAATCTACCATTTCCGTAACAGAAGTTCTTCCGCAATTGAGCAAGAAAAGCGCTTCTTGTTATTCTGCTCTTCCCAAAACAATTCAAGAAGAACTTCTTCTTAATAGAGATTCGCATGGGAATGTGCATGTCTCCTCCATTGAAACAGAACTCCTGCTGATAGAACTCGTGCGCATGAACGTCGCTTCTCGTCAGAAGAAATTTCAAGGGAATTTTACGCCCATGCATCATTTCTTTGGGTATGAAGGGAGGGGGTCGTATCCTTCGAATTTTGATTGCAATTACTGTACTGCATTGGGCAAGGCTGCTGCTCATATGATTGATCAAAGACTCTCGGGATATTTGTGTGCCATACACGATCTTGCACAGGCCCCCACGGAGTGGCAACTTTTTGCAATTCCTTTGCCGCGGCTTATGCATAGGGAATTGCGCAAAGGGAAAATGACTTCCGTCGTGCGAAAAACTCTCGTGGATCTCAGCGGATCTGCGTTTCAGAATTTTCAGGCGAAAAGAGCAAATTGGAGCATAGAAGATCACTATCTCTTTCCGGGTCCTATGCAGTTTTATGGGGATCCGTGCCTCACTGATTGCGGTCCTCGCTCTATTTCGTTATCAAGGTGACAACCTGTTTGGCGCTCAGGTCAATAGCAGAGCATCCAAAGATCTTTTCCATGGAATATGAGTCATAAGGCGTCGCTTTAAGCGTGCAGTTGCCCCACATCGAGAAGATCGCGAAATAGTGCAAAGACCTCTTGGAGAAGAGCTATTCGATTCTCTTTCAGTTTGGGGTCCTCATCTAAGATGCGAACAGTGTCGAAAAGATGAGCAAGGGGGGGCTGAAGGGAGGCCATGAGATGAAATGCATCGAGGTAACGTTTTTGTTTGAGAAGGCCGCTCCATTGTTTGCGCACGTGTCCCAAGGTTTTGAGAAGTTGTTGTTCGGCAGGATGTGTACAGAGTGCGGGGTGCACTGTATGCAGGGCGTCCGTTTCGAGAATGCCTTTTGCGCGCTTATGTACTTCATAAAGTTGCGCAAAGGCATCGCTAGAAGTTCGAAAGGCGTGGAGTGCTTCGAGTTTGCAAAAGAGATCGAAGGGATCAAAGGGTCTACTTGCAAGCACTGCGTTCACCTCTTCTTTCGCAAACCCACGTTCTTCAAAGATGCCTTTTAAACGTACAAGAAGAAAAGCAAAGAGATGGGAGAGCGATTGGAGCTTAGGGAAAAAGGAGAGTGCTTCTCCGAAGAGCTCTTCGAGGTTTGCACTGACTTTCGATACAATGCAGGTTTCCAGAAAGCCAATTGCTTGCCTGCGAAGTCCATAGGGATCATGAGAAGAAGTGGGTTCCGCACCGATGCTATAACAACTGAGAAGGTTGTCCATTTTATCTGCTAGCGAAAGAATGATGCCAACCGGTGTTTGAGGAAGAGAGTCGCCTTCATGCCTAGGCAAGTATTGTTCTTCTAAGGCTTGTGCAACTTCGCGATCTTCCTTTTGTTCCATTGCGTAAATTTTTCCAACAGTTCCTTGAAGTTCTGGGAATTCGCCAACGAGTCCTGAGGCGAGATCTGCTTTAGAAAGGAGTGCAGCTCTACGCACTTTATTGTGATCTCCAAGAGCCATGTATCGATGAAGAAGCGTGCAGAGTGATGTGAGTCGTTCTACTTTTTCAAACATGGAGCCCAGCTCTTTTTGAAAGACCATGGTTTTTAACGCTTCATTCCATTGCGCAAGAGGAGTGCGAAGATCCTTTTCGTACAGAAAAGCGCCATCCGCAAGTCGAGCGGAGAGAACGCGTACGTTACCGCGTCTGATCGTTTCATTGGGCTTCGTGTCAACAGCAATGGCGAAGGAATTCACGAGATGCTGCGTTTTATTCACGATGGGAAAAACTCTTTGATGCGCAATCATTTCTGAGATGAGCACTTCTTTGGGAAGATAGAGGAATTTAGGATCAAATGTTGCGACGGTAACCGTTGGCCATTCCGTGAGATAGAGAACCTCTTTGAGCACGCGTTCTTTTTCTTGGATAGTGGATTGGGTTTTCTTTTCAAGCGAAGTAAGTTGTTTGAGGATGCGCTCCTTGCGCATTTTTGTGGATGCAAGCACGTAGTGTTTTTGTAGCATAGAGACGTACGCGTTGGCATCTTTAAGAGAAAAAACCGCGGGAGCAAGTTGCGCATGACCTTTACTTGTGCGTCCTGATTGCAAATGATCTATGCGAAAGGGGATGATGCGTGTACCAAAGAGAGCAGTAATCCAATGGATGGGGCGTGCATAAGCGAGATCGCTTTCTCCCCAGCGCATCTTTTTGGGGAAAGGAAGATCGCGAATGAGCTTGGGAAGACGCGTCGACAAAATTTCAATGGTAGAGCGACCGGGTTCTTTGCTTTTTCCAAAGAGATAGGGGACGCCTTTTACAAGCTCGAGAAAGGCGTTGGGAACGATTCCTTTTTCAATTTGTTGTAATGATGCATCCTCTATGCCCAAAGAGCGCAAAAATCCTTTCCCTTGAGGAGTTAATTTCCCTGTAGAGTCGAAGGCTACATGGATTGCAGGCCCGCGCCGTACGTGTTCTTTAGAGAGAGTGCCCTCATCTACTCCATCGACCTGGCAAGCAAGTCTTTGTGGTGAGCCAAAGAGATGGACGTTCGAGAAGGAAATTCCCTCTTCTGTCAAAAGCGTGCGCATGCGTTCTTCAAGCTCTTTCTCTCCGATAGGGATAAAACTTTGAGGCAATTGCTCTGATCCAATTTCGAGTAAAAGGGTGTGTTTCTTTTTGGGATCAAAAGAGATCTTTTTAGTCGTTAGCGATGGGGCTTTTGTCTTTTTCTTTTGTCCCTTTGCGAGCAAGGGGAATCCCATCTTTTCTCGAGAAGCAATGATTTCTGTAGCTACTAGCCTTGAAAGCTCTCGGATACGAGCGATGTATCCCGTGCGTTCCGTGACAGAAATGGCTCTCCGCGCATCGAGTATGTTGAATGCATGGGATGCTTTGATGACAAAGTCGTACGCTGGAATAGGGAGATGACGAGTGATGAGTGCTTTTGCTTCGCGCTCAAAATCGAGAAAGTGCGTTCTCCAGAGATCTACGGAAGCTTCTTCAAAGTTGTAAAGGCTCCATTCCACCTCGTTTTGATGGATGATTTCTCGCAACGAATACTCGCGATTCCAAAGCACGTCGAAAAGGCTATCTTTATTTTGCAAAAAAAGTGCGAGACGTTCTAATCCATAGGTAATTTCAACGGGGATGGGTTTTAAAACAGTGCTCCCAAGTGCTTGAAAATAGGTGAACTGAGTGATCTCCATTCCATCGCACCAGACTTCCCATCCCAATCCCCAAGCTCCAAGCGTAGGAGATTCCCAGTCATCGTGTACAAAGCGAATGTCGTGCTGATGGAGATCTAAACCTAAACTTTCCAGTGATTCTAGATAGAGTTCTTGCACATTTTCAGGAGAGGGTTTTAAAACAACCTGGTATTGGTGAAAAAGTTGCAAGCGATTGGGATTGTCCCCATAGCGTCCATCTTGAGGTCGACGAGAAGGCTCTACGTACGCAGTTTTGTAAGGTTCAGGGCCTAAGCAGCGCAAAAAGGTCGCTGGGTTAAACGTTCCTGCACCTACCTCAAGGTCATGTCCCATGTGCAAGAGGCATCCCTGTTTTTCCCAGAAGCGATTCAATTGTACGATGATTTCTTGGAAGGTAAGCATTGCTATAGTTATGCCATGCTGAGGTTTAATCCGTAAGAGTCGTTCGTTGAGAGACTCTAAGATCGTCCTTGCTATCGATTTCTTTTTGGATAATGATAAGAAAAAATTTTGTTATCTATGCGAACATCCTTATTTTTGTTTTGTGCATCCTTGGGAATATTGCTCTTTCGGACAGACGATTCTTTCTTCGCAAAAGCAGAACAGGGATGCGTGGAGGTCGAGACGCAAGATCTTAAGAGTATGCGAGTTCGGTCGATTCGCGTCGAGGGAAATATGGCACTTACTGCAAAGGAAATGCACGAAATTGTCTCTCCTTATCTAAACAGGGAGCTTACTGCAAAGGAAATAAGGTCCCTCTGTTTTGCTCTGCAACAGGAATACGTGAATAAGGGGTACGATTCCACATGTGTTTTTATTAAAAAACAACATGTACATTCTGGGGAGCTCATCATTGAAATCACGGAAGCTCGTTCTTGGCCTTGATAGCATTCTGTTGCCGCGATGCAGTTTTTAATTGCCTTATTTAATCAAATTTTGATAAAATCTTACTAAACATGCAGTTAACCACAATAAAAGACATTACTTCTTTAAAGAATTTTATTGAAGGAATGCTGATGAGGCGTATCCTTTTCGATTGGGAATTGATCCAAACAATCTTAGAAAATATTCGCATTGTTTTGAAAGCTCATGAGAAAAAATCTCTTTATAATGACAAGAAAAGGCGATACCAAAAGCAAAGACGCGATCTCGTCGATCAAAAGATCGAGAAAACGGCGTTTTACGCGTTATTGAATCTTATGCAGCTCAAGCTGGATCACGCCTTCTGTCCAATGAGAGTCTGGTGACTATAGCCGGTCACTTTGATGAGTTGCAACGTGCCAATAAGATCATCGCTTCCTTCGAAAATGACATTTTTCCAACAACGGGTACGCCCCTTGAGAAAGCGCTCATCTCTATTGCGGCGCTCGACGAGTACCTCGACGATTTGCCCTAACATTTCCTTTTTTTCTTCTCCTGCAATTTCGTGATATAGAGAAAGAAGGCGTTGGAGACGTTCTTGTTTGATTTCTTCCGGTACATCATCTTTCCAACGAAATGCAGGTGTTCCCTTTCGGGCGCTATACGCGAAGAGAAAGGCAACCGAGTATTTAATTTCTTTAAAAAGGCGATAGGTCTCCGCGAATTCTTCTTCAGTTTCCGTAGGGAAACCAACGATTATGTCCGTTCCCAAGGAGACATTAGGGACGATCTCGCGCAGAAGATGCACTTTTTCGAGATATTGTTCTACCGTGTAGATGCGGTGCATTTTGCGCAAAATGCGATTGGATCCTGCTTGGAGCGGGAAGTGAACAAATTCACAGACAGAGGGAAGGTCTCTAATAGCTTCCATGAGCTGTACAGTAATATCTACGGGGTGCGAGGTCATAAAACGCACTCGTGCCAGCCCTGGAATGCGATCTAGTTGATAAAGTAGGTCGTGAAAGAGGCAATTCCACTCGGGTTTGTCTTTGCCATAGCTATTGACATTTTGCCCAAGCAGGGTGACTTCTTTGTATCCCTGTTGCACGAGGCGTTTGCACTCTTCTACGATATCTTCAGGTAATCGGGAAACCTCTTTGCCTCGCGTATAGGGAACGACACAATAGGTGCAAAATTTATCACAGCCTCGAATGATAGAAACATAGGCTTTCACAGGATCTTCTCGCTTTGCAGCCAGGTAATCGATTTCTTGTTCAAATGTTTTGTCCGTTCGGATGACTTGTGATTTTTTAGCGAGAACCTCATCCAAGACATCATCGAGAGCGTGAATATTATTCGTCCCAAGAACAAAATCGATATGGGGTAATTTCTGGAAAAGTGCTTCTTTTTTAGCCATGGCCATGCAACCGGTAACGCCAATAATCGCTCGTTTGTTTTGATGTTTGAGTTGGCCAATTTTACCCATGACCTTGCGCTCTGCAAGGTCGCGAATGGAGCATGTGTTGAAGAGGATGAGTTCCGCTTCATCTTCTTCAGTTACGCGCTCGAGCCCCCGTTTTTCGAGCATTCCAATCATGACTTCGGAGTCGAGCTCGTTCATTTGGCAACCGTATGTGCGAATGAAAAACTTTTTCATAATTACTTTTAGTGTCACTAGTCTAGCGCGAAGAAGAGGAAAAAATCTAGTGTCTCGTTGCGTAAAGTCGCGTATTTTTGACTGTAGAAGCAAACAATGGCTCGTGGAAACGGGTCCAAAATAATTTTTGAGTTGATTTGTGTGAGAATAGGATCACATTTTGGGTATAGCCAAAAATGGACCAAGAAAGTAAACTGGCTTCGTTATGAGACAGGCAAAGATTCCGAAAACAACGTTAGCGAAAAAAGAAGAGGTTCAGAAGACAAGCAAGTGGCTCTTGATCGATGCTACAGGAAAGACCTTGGGGCGTCTTGCTTCAGAAGCGTCGAAAATTTTGCGTGGCAAGCACAAGCCGCAATTTACTCCCCATGTAGATACGGGAGATGGATTGATCATCATCCATGCAGAAAAAGTGCATCTCACTGGAGCGAAAGAACAGCAAAAAACCTATCGTTACTATACGGGATTTATGAGTGGTGAGCGCGAAATTCCTTGTCACATCATGCGCGCGCGCAAGCCAGAATATTTGTTATGGCATGCGATTAAAGGGATGATGCCTAAAACGCGCCTCTCGAATGCCCAATTGAAAAAACTGCGCATCTTTGCTGGCGAACAGCACGATATGCAAGCACAACAACCCATTCAAGTACACGTGTAAGCTATGAAAGAGAAAGAATTTATTGGCATAGGAAGAAGAAAGACAGCTGTTGCAGCTGTGAGGCTCTCTCCAGGTTCTGGCAAAATTTCAGTCGACGGGAAAAGTTTTGAAGAAGCTTTCCCGGATCCACTTTTAAGACAAATCGCGTTGGCTCCGCTGCATAAAGTAACAGCTGTTGATCGCTATGACCTTACTATTCGTTTAAGGGGCGGAGGAAGGACTGCTCAGAGTGAGGCTGCTCGGTTGGGCGTTGCGCGTGCTCTCGTATTAGAAAATGGAGAACGGCGTCACGATCTCAAAGCGCTTGGATATCTGCGAAGAGATCCTCGTAAAAAAGAACGTCAGAAATATGGCCGTGCTGGTGCACGCAAGCGGCATCAATTCTCCAAGCGATAAGAAAATTTTCTTGCCAATGTCTATTTTGCTGTTCTGCTACAACGCGCGGAAGTCAGGATAGTTTTTTCAACTTATTAGATAGGAGCTCATTCACGATGTTCGGGGAAGCTTTCCCTTTACAAAGTTTCATGACCTGTCCTACCAGGAAGTCGAAGGCGCGACCTTTTCCTGCATGGTAATCACGGATGGATTGAGGATGAGCAGCGAGGACTTGATCTACAAGAGGATCGATCTGCGTTGTGGCATCAATAGGTTGAAAATCGGGATTTTCGCGAAGAATCTCTTCCGGGTCTTTTAGGGGATGTAGCACCATGAGGTCTGCAATGCTTTTGGCAATTTTTCCTGTAATGATCCCTTTTTCAATCATGGAGACGAGTTTGCCAATATGCAAGGGAGAAATCCTCCATCAAAACGAGGTGGAATGGAG
>JAKAAD010000120.1 GCA_021802305.1 bacterium | reverse complement strand
CTTAAAGGAAGAAATTCAAAAGCCTTACATTCAAGAGCTAAAAAATTTTTTATCCTTGGAAAAAGCAAAGAAATGCGAAGTATATCCTCCAGAAGAGCAAGTCTTCAATGCGTTTCGCTATACCCCTTTTGCACAAGTCAAGGTGGTGTTAATCGGGCAAGATCCTTATCATGGACCTGGTCAAGCGCATGGATTGTGTTTTAGCGTTCTTCCCGGAGTGCCCCTTCCCCCTTCGCTGCGCAATATCTACTTGGAATTGAAAGAAGATCTCGGAATTGAGCCTGCAAAAAATGGATGCCTCATTCCATGGGCTAAGCAGGGCGTATTATTGTTGAATGCGACGCTTACTGTTCGAAAGAATGAGCCGCGCTCTCATGCAGGGCATGGATGGGAAAGATTCACGGATGCGGTTGTTGCGAAACTCTGGGAACGAGAGGATCCTCTCGTATTTCTTCTTTGGGGAAAATTTGCACAAGAGAAAGCAGGGAATGTCTTTGCTCATAAAGCCTCCTCCCACCTTATTCTCTCGGCCGCTCATCCCTCCCCTTTTTCTGCGGATCGATTTTTTGGTTGTCGTCATTTTTCAAAGACAAATGCGTTTTTAACAAAGCAAGGACAAAGCGCTATTCAATGGGAAATTAATTAAATATTTTAATAATCAAAATCCTGTTTTTAATAGTTATATAAAAAGTTGAGTTATTTAAAATGTTTGTATATAATATAGTGGTAATGAATTATCAATCGTTTTTGTTTATTTCTCGTCAGCTACAAGCAGGTCGTCCTACGCACTTAGAATGGGAAGATCTTCTTCTTTCCTTTGAGTCGATTGAAGGAAATCCAAGACGATGGCGCATTTCGATCATGCTCTTTCAGGGGGAAAATCGCATTCCTCCCCAGATTCAGTCCTGTGTTTTTTCTTCCGGAATCTTGCGATGGCAAACACAGGGCCCCTATCTCAAATGCGATGCAAAAACCCATTCTATATACCTAGTTCAAGAATGGGAAAACAGCAGTTCATTCATTGCATTTAGAAAAAATATGAAGGAATTTTTATCCACAGCAAAAGAGTGGAAGGAGATTCTATCTTCATTTTCTAAACAGTGCGTGTAATAAACGCGTAGCGCGTTACAATTGCGAAGGTCCAAGCTTTGATGCGCTCAATGTGAAATTTTCACATGAATTTGGTATACATACTGAGCATGTTCACCGGATCCATAGTAGCTCTCGTCACACCATTTACAGAGCATGGGGAAATCGATTTCCCAAGTGTCGATGCATTGATCGAATGGCACATTGCAGAAGGAACCAATGCAATTGTCCTTTGTGGAACCACTGGTGAATCTCCGACACTGCATGCAGAAGAAAAAGAAGCGCTTTTTAAAAGAGCGGCTCGCCAAGCACGTGGAAGAATTTCCCTCATTGCAGGGACAGGTACGCATTCTACTTCAATGAGTGTTGCGTTAACGAAGATGGCAAAAAAAGAGCAGATGGATGCCGCGATTGTCGTGGTCCCTTATTACAATCGCCCTACGCCGGAAGGATGCATCCGCCATTATCAAGAGATTTCTAAGGTAGAGCTTCCTCTCATCGTCTATCATCATCCTGGTCGGACCGGCGTGTGGCTTTCTACCGAGACACTTGCTTCCATTGCTTCTCTTCCCGGTGTAGTGGGAATCAAGGAAGCTTCAGGCAATATAGAGTTTGCAGAGAAGCTCATCAAGAGCACGGAGGTTCCCGTTTTTTGTGGTGATGATGTCCTTACTCCTGCAATGATGCAAAAAGGAGCCAGGGGCTCTATTTCCATTGTTGCAAATCTCGTCCCTAAAGAGTGGAAAGAGGTATGTGCAGCAGATGTCCCAACTGCACATGCACTGTACGATGAGCTACGGTTACTTTGTGAAGCGATGGTGCTGGAAACGAATCCCCAGTGTGTCAAGTACGCCCTTTCTCTCATGGGCAAATGCACCCCTCGGCTACGCCTTCCTCTCATAGAACCACGAGAAGAAAACAAAGCGCGCATTCGAGAAGCAATCGCCCCATACGCAAATGCGTGCAAAAATTGGGAATTTTGCAAAGAGGCGCCCACCATTTGAACCAGGAGAAGCAGCACAACGGGAACGCATTGCGCAATGCAGAAGGGTTTGTTGCTGTGGTTGTCCGACATAGCTACAAACCAATTTTTGAATTCATTTGCGTATACTATTCAACGAGTTGTTTGATCGTAAGGAGTGCTGCACAGAGTCTCTCTTTTTCCTTAGAAGAAAATCTAGGGCTGGTGAGTTCAATCTGTTTTTTGATGCGTATCAAAGAGGAAAGGATAAACTCGCTAAAGCGCTGCCCACGTCTATCTTTGACATGTAGAGGAAAGAGAGTCCGGATGCGGTGCAGTAATTCTGGTTTGGATTCACCGGCATATTCTTCGATGATTTTTTGTTTATCTTCAATAGGAGCATTTCGACTGGCAAGCACATAGGCAGCTTGACGCGGCAATGTATCTAATTTCTCTTGCAGAGATGAAGGGATCGCATGAAAGAGCTCGTAGTATTGTAGGAAATTGTATGGAGTTTGGCGATTCCCATAGGTTGC
>JAKAAD010000119.1 GCA_021802305.1 bacterium | reverse complement strand
CAAAAGGAATGATTACGTTGAGGAGTGCTTTCCAAGCAGAAAAGCCTTGTACCTCGCCAAGGGCTTGTAACAAAATGACAAATCCCCAAATGGAAGCGATCGACTGTACGAAAAATACAGCGAAGATCACCCCAGCTTCATGTCCTATAAATGAAGTCTCTGCAAATTCTTTATAGAAAACTTTTCCGCCAAAAACAATGAGAAGAAGAGTCCACATCAAAATCGTAGCGATATTCGGAACGCCTGACCACGCAACAGCTGCCCGCACTTGAGGAAAAGTAGCTACACCTCGTATCCATTTCCCGGTCACAAAGAAGAGACCTGAAATGAGGAGTATTCCGAACCACCCAAATATCATTGCAAGGACTAAAGAGCCTAACACTATACCCCATACAGGAACATGAGAACCCAGAGATAAGCTCTGAGCCATATTGAGTGCAAAGGGAAGTCCATATAAAAAATAGAGGAATTTCAATCCTTTTTTCGGATTTTCTTGGACAATCCCCCGTATTGTATCTCTCGGTTTAACGAGAATATCGAGCCAAGGATTTCTCACAACTGTTTCCATATTCGTGACTGCTTTTATTTTTATATTATAATTAAAGTAATTAACTAATCAATATTTTTTTATTATTGTAAAAATAGATGTTTTGTTTAATATACATTTAAAGAGGGAAAAATTATGCCAAAACGCTGGCCCCGGATCCGTCCTTATCGTTCTCGAGGAAGGCCACCAAAGCATCAAGAAAAAGGATTAGAACTTACTAAGCAAATGCTGCACGATTTAAAACATCGCTTTAATACCGATGTGGAGAGCTTAATTGCATTTGCTGAGCAAGGAAACAGAGATCTACTATCAACGAATAGAATGAAACTCAAAAGAGATTTGCTCAAGTATGGAGGGGAAATGGAAAAGATTGCTATGCGTCTAGGAACGAAAGCAGTACGCTACACGCGAACCTTTTTGGATTCCCTAAATGAGATCCTTCACACGGAATCTCTTTGGCTCGATAGAGAAAAGACGCAAAACTTCTATAAAGCAGTAGAGCAGCTCGAGTCATTCCTACGCGCTGCGTAATGCATCGAGCAATAAGGGCGTACGAAAGGAATAGCCCGCTTGCAATAATGCCCTCGGTACAACTTTCGCACTTGCAAGCATGATCGCATCTGCCATTTCACCAAAACGCAAGCGAAGCGCCCAGCGGGGAATAGAGAAAAACATAGGACGATGCACGTGCTGGGCAAGTAGTTGCACCCATTCTCTTTGCCTGAGAGGCTGTTCTGAGACAAAATTTACGGGACCTTTTACCTCTTCTTTTGCAAGCAGGTAGAGTAAGGCAGAAATAACATCATCCATCGAAATCCAGCTCCAATATTGATCTCCCTTTCCCAGAATGCCCCCCAGTCCAAGGCGAAAAATGGGGAGCAATTTGCGAAGTATTCCCCCGCGTTGACCAACCACCGTACCAAAACGAGCATGCACAATGCGCACTCCCTTTTGCTCTAATCCATCGGTTGCTCGTTCCCACGCTTGGCAAAGTTCCGGCAAAAACCCAGACCCATGAGAGCTTTTTTCTGTCAATACTTCCTCTCCGCGATCGCCGTAAAAACCTACGGCAGAACCAACGATCATCACTCTTGGAGGTTTTTTTGCACGCAAAAGAGCATGAGAAAGAAGCCATGTATCTCGCGCTCGACTCAAAAAGAGCTTTCTCTTTTGGCTTTCTGTCCATCGAGCGCTTGCGATGTTTTCTCCTGCTAAATGGATCACGGCATCAAACCCCTCAAAATCTGAGGTGCGCAGAATCGCTCGATGAGGCTCCCAATAAACGCTATTTCCTTTCTGCTGATTTCTCGACAAGGCAATGACCGTACATCCCGCCATTTCTAGAAGGAGTTTGAGCTGAGATCCAATGAATCCTTGCGCACCGGAAAGTAGTATGCGAAGTGGTGGTATTGCAGCTTTCGCAAAAAGAAGACAATCTTGTCTGAGCATCTCGCACTGCCAAAAAGACCAATCGGAAATCGATTGCTGTTCTGCAGAAGATGCATGAATTTCATCGAAAATAGCAACCGTCGATGCACCTTCTCTTTGTATCGTTCGCGTGCGTCGCCATTTTCGACCCCACTCTTTATCCCATACTTCCGTGAAGCTCTTCTGAGGAACGACATTACAAAAAGAAACACGGGTTTTGTGCCCCAACCTCAGTTGAATCACACAAGAAGCACCTTCTTGACAAGGCAACCCATGCATCCTCAGTGAACGCACATCCCAGGAACGAGGAAGAGACCTTTCGAAAGTAGATGGCTTCGAAAGAAGTGCAAAGAGCTCTTCCGCACTAAGCGGAAACACGCCACTTTTTTGAACGACAGGGACAACGCTTTTTTTCACAGCAGAGATAGTGTAACCGTGGGACATAGCCTAAGCACCAAAGGGCCGCCACGCCAACAAGAGCGTAAAAAAACCTGCTTGGCCAGGTTTCATTGCCATAAAACGCCCAAGCAAAGACGTCAAATTGGAAAAATCCCCAAAGACCCACGTTGATAGCACCAACAAGAACCAATGCGTAAGATACGTAACCGATGATCTTCATCTTTTCCGCGGAGATCGCGC
>JAKAAD010000118.1 GCA_021802305.1 bacterium | reverse complement strand
GACCGGGCTATTTTTATACAGCACATGAGGATGGCTTGTATGAAGAAGAATTATTCCAATCTGCAAAAGATCAGGAAGAATTTACATACGTCCCATCGTTTCTTCAAAAGACGCTTGCTCTTTATTGTTCTTCTGTAAACGTGGGAAAAAAATGCATTCGAAAAACGCATGCACTTCAACATATTACTTCTACGATTTCCGGCTCTCTTCGTACAGATGTGAGCGATTGCGATCTACTTCGTGCATTGCATCCAACGCCAGCACTTGGCGGTTGGCCAAGAGAAGAGGCTCTCTCTCTCATCGCGAATCTAGAACCTTTTGATCGTGGATGGTATGGTGGTCCCATTGGTTGGGCAACGCGAAACGAATCTGCATTTACTGTTGCCATACGAAGTTGCCTTCTGCACCATGAGCGCCTTCATGCCTTTGCTGCTGCAGGTATCATTCAAAAGAGCTGCGCACAATCGGAATGGGAAGAAATCGAACGCAAATTGGAGAGCATACAAAATAATTTGATTGCCAAAAAACGGATATGAAGTAAATAATTTATTTTTACGGTGGAAAATCCACTATCGGTGTTTTCATACCTTGAAAATAAGCTTTGCAAAGACGGTACTGATCTTCGAAAGATTTCTAGGCATTTTGAAGTAGAAGTTACTAGTGCATCTCTGTTTCCATAGATGTAACGAAACTTCAATCTTTATACAATCGCTGCATAAACGATTCCACTGACCCATTTTAACCGAGTTCGCGCTACGATAGCTATTTATGACGCAACGCATTGCTGCCAAGCAAATCATTCACCATCTCGTAGAACAAGGTGTGACCGCTTTTTTCGTAGCCCCTGGATCTCGTAGCACTCCTCTTGTGCTTGCTATCTGTGAAGAAAAACGCGCAAAATCTTATGTCCATTTTGATGAACGCGGCTTGGCTTTTTTTGCCTTAGGCTATGCCAAAGCAACAAAAAATCCCGTTGCTATTGTCATTACCTCGGGTACGGCCATTGCCAATCTCTTTCCTGCTGTCATGGAAGCATCGCTCAGTTTTGTTCCTCTCATTCTCCTTACCGCAGATCGTCCGCAAGAACTACGTGCAACAGGAGCCAATCAAACGGTAGATCAAGTGAAATTCTTTCAGGACTATGTGCGATGGCAAGGCGATCTACTACTCGCAGATTCTGATCTTAGAGAGCAATTTTGGGCATCGCTCATTGGACGCATCATAGCTATAAGCAAAGCCCCTCACCCCGGTCCTGTACATCTCAATTGTGCCGTAAGACAACCCTTTGATCTTAGCGCTGAAGAAGTGCTGTATAAAAATAGCCCGGTCGTTTGGGAAGAGGCTCGAGCAACCATCAAAAAGAGTAATGCAGAATGGCATGAGCGCATGACACAAAGTAGAAAGGGAATCATTTTAGGCGGGCCCGGCTCATACAATCCTACCCCTATCCTTGCGCTATCCAAAGCTCTGCAATGGCCCATTTTGGCTGATATTCTCTCTCCTCTTCGTCGTAGTCAACACTCTATCCATCATTTCGAATCGATCCTCAACGCGTCAAAAGATCTCCAATGCGATTTCGTGCTTCACTTTGGAGGGCGCATGGTCTCGGAGGCTCTTTACTCCTGGATCAAGCAACAAACACTACTTGCCTATTGCCATGTCTCTCCCTATCCTATTTGGGAAAATCCCGAACATCTCGTCACACATCGGCTCTCTATGTCTCCCGATGACTTTGCTACAGACTATCTTGCAGAACATCATCTTCCCGAAAGAGCGTTGGAGACAAATTGGTCAGAAAAAGATGCACGTGCACACTCTCTACTTTCGAAGATCTTTTCGGAACAACAGTCATGGATGGAAGCAGCCATTGCATTTTCGTTACAGAACATTCCTGCGCCGATTTTTTTAGGAAATAGCATGCCTATACGTCATGCAGATCGCTTTTTGCGTCCTAATCATCACGTCTTTGCCAATCGAGGTGCTTCCGGAATCGATGGCAATATTGCAACCGCTGCCGGCATTGCCGAAGGATTAAGGGAACCTCTCGTTGCCTGTATTGGTGATCAAACTGCACTACACGATCTCAACTCACTTACACTACTCAAAACAATACCAGTTCCTTCTCTTATTGTGATCGATAATTGCGGAGGACGCATTTTTTCGTTTCTTCCCATTCATCAAAGAAGAGACGTTCTTGAAAAATTTTATACAGCGCCGCATACAATTTCCTTTGCCAACCTAGCAAAAGGATTTGACATCCCCCATTTTCTTCCTCAAGGACAAGAAGAACTCCTTTCACACCTCCCCCCAAACAGCACAACGACCTCGCTCATCACTATTCACACAAAAGGATCAAACATCGTCGAAGAACATCGCTATATCCAGCAACGCATTCAAGAACAAATCGCAGATAAACAATTCCCGCCTTTAGGCCTGACTATTACTCATAAGTAGGCTCACTGCAAATTGATATCCAACTTCGTTCAGGTAACAATCACATGCCCGGTTTCCCTCCAAGGATCAAAAAAAGGCTCATCGCTCTGCGGCAGAAGTGCCTGCGATGAATCCAGTTGTCCAAGCTGCCTGAAAATTAAAACCACCCGTTACTCCATCAA
>JAKAAD010000117.1 GCA_021802305.1 bacterium | reverse complement strand
ATGATGCTTCCTACATTGAAGGCAAATCTACCCTTCTCAAAATGCTTGCAGGGAAATTAAACCCCGATAGCGGCCGCATCGAATTGGGACATCAGGTAGAAATTGGCTATTTTCCTCAAAATCACGCTGACGTCATTGACAAATCGAGCTCCACGACAGCATTTGATTGGCTAAAAGCGCGCCGCTCTGGAATCTATGATCAAGATGTGCGGAGCATATTGGGGAAATTGCTTTTTCCCGGCGATGATGCCTTTAAGCCCGTCTCTGCCCTTTCCGGTGGAGAGACTGCCCGCTTGATCATTGGTGGCTTAATGCTCTGCAACGTAAATGTGCTCATTCTCGACGAACCGAACAACCATCTCGACCTCGAATCGGTCTCTGCCCTAGGTTGGGCTCTTCAAATGTATCCGGGAACCTTGCTCTTTGCTAGTCACGATCGCGAACTCATGAACACAAGTGCAGAAAAACTCATCTGTTTTGAAGAAAAAGGCATTCGCATATTTGAAGGGAAGCTCGATGAATACCTCAGTAGTATATAATTTTTTCTGTTTTCACCGATGACTGAGATTGAATTTTTGCAGCTCTCGTTGCGCTGCCGCCATAAACTTGCTTCTCGAATACTTCGAGACTGCATCGATCACCCCTCCCTTCGCACAGAAACGCTCTACCGAAAAATGGAAACATATCTTTCTTTCGCACCCATCGATTTTCAAAATTTCAAGCATGTATCTGATCGCTATCACATGCATATGCGACAAGCGAAACTCTCTTTGAAAGAACATAATCTTCTCCGTCCCTATCAAAAGAGAGACATTCCCTCTTCTACTCCATTCCTTCCCATTGCCATCTATTTGGACAATCTGCGTTCTGCCTTCAATGTAGGAAGCATCATTCGTACCACAGAGGCCTTCCGTTTAGGATCTCTTCATTTTTCTGCCTATACGCCTTTTATCGATAATCCTAAAGTACAGAAGACATCGATGTGGACGCACGACAAAGTTCCCTGCTTTCAGTACACTTCTCTCTCTACACTTCCTCGCCCTCTCATTGCGTTGGAAACTGCCGATTCAGCTCCTTCTGTGCTCTCCTACACATTTCCCGAAACATTTACTCTCCTTCTTGGAAATGAAGAATATGGATTATCTGATGAAACCCTCGCCCTCGCCGATGCCATGATCACCATCCCCCTTTGCGGATTTAAGCATTCTCTTAATGTCGCTTCTGCGTTTGCCATCGTCGCTGCTGCTATTCGAGAAAAGCAACCTGCACACACACCTTGCATTCATTAGACCTCTTGCATAACTAAGCTTCTGGCAATTTTTGGTTTTTTTTTGAATCGATGAAGCCTTAGTTACGCAAGAGGTCTATTTGACAGCATGGAACCCCTATCCTTTTCTTTGTACCAGAGCTTTGTTATATGGACGCGAGTTGCGTTTATGCATCGAAAACTCCTTTGTTTGTCTTCAAAGGAATTTCTTTATTTTAGGAGATTTTTCTCAAGCCTCACGTGGAGACTTTTTACAGCTCCATTTCAGCATACATACCACTTTTTCAACTCGATGGGGGCTTGAATTTTGTTATATCTTCTTTTTTCGAGAATATACGCAAGCGCTTGATATTGCTAAACTCTCCTGATAGGATTTCGATGGCATCTCTTCGAATGTGAAAATGCTTGGCCAGGAAGAGAAGCAACTCCTTATTGGCTTTCCCCTTTTCTGCGCGCTCTCTAAGAGCAATTTTCAATCTGTCTTGTTCCCACCCGATGACGCGATTGGATCGCGCACCTGCAATGACTTTGACCATGAGAATGGTGGATTCGCGTGTAACTACCTTTTTCTCTTTGTCTCTAACCATGCGGAGCGTCCATTTTCGATTCCCATCGTTTGGATTGGTTTATGGTTATTCAAAACTGCCTTTCATATCCTAATGCAACGATGAATACTTTTCTTCCATAATAGACCTCTTGCGTAACTAAGGTTTCATCGATTTTGGGGATTATTTTGGCCGATTTCTGATTCTTTTTTCGGGATAGCATACGACGTTGATACAACCCCCGCAAAAAGAATCGAAAACTCGGTTCAAAAGAACCAAAAAATTGACAGAAGTTTAGTTATGCAGGCTGTGTTGAAAAAGTCTCCTCGTGAGGCTTGAGAAAAATCCCCTAAAATAAAGAAACTCCTTTGAAGTTTAGCAAAACAAACAACGGAGTTTTCAATGCGTAAACGCAACTGGCGTCCATATAACAAAGCCCTGGTACAAAGAGGAAGTCTTTCTTTTCTTATCGATCCAAAATGCCTCAAACAGCTCAAGCCTAAAAAAACGAAAAGGGCGAGGTAGGCCATTGGCATTCTCTAATCCACTCATTCTCATGTTGCTTATGCTCAAGATTCACTGTAAGCTTCCCTATCGGATGTTGGAAGGGTTTACGAAATACGTGTTGAGTGGGATGAAACTCCCCACGTATTCACTGACCTGTAAACGAGCGAGCAAATTACGTCTGATGCTTCCAAAATGAACTGCGACCAGACCTCATACGATCATAGTAGATTCCAGTGGAATCAAAGTGCTGGGAGAAGGCGAATGGAAAGTCAAAGTACATGGGAAAGGAAGACCAAGGAAA
>JAKAAD010000116.1 GCA_021802305.1 bacterium | reverse complement strand
CACTTGCAAAGCAGGCGAAGTCTTCCTGGCCACAATCTGTGCAATCATTTTCAGAACTTCAAGAAATTTCCATTGATTATGCTCTCATGGAAAAATCGCGCAAAACGCGCGTTCTTCCCCTTTCTGCTTCGTGGTCAGATGTGGGGTCTTGGGACAGTGTGTACGATGTGATGGAAAAAGATGAACATGAAAATGTAAAAGTGGGGAATGTCTTTGATTTGGATACACAAAACTGTCTGATCTTAGGAGGAAAACGCCTCATTTCAACGATTGGAGTGGACAATCTTTTCGTCATTGAGACAGAAGATGCGATCTTGATTGGGAAAAGAGGGGAGGCGCAGCGCGTTAAATCTCTGGTCGAAGAACTCAAAACGCGAAAGCTATCTACTATTTAACTTATCTTCGCCAAAGGACGGGATGTGTTGCAGCTTCGAGCACATCACCGTATTCATATCCCCATTTTCTGGGTATTAAGTGGTGCGGATCTCTTTTTTCAAGGTGATAAAGAGGCGTCTCTTTTGCAAAAGCGAGAAGAAAAAGTTCACTGTTTCGAGTGGCAAAAAATTGTGGCCAGGGAAGGGGGACATCATGGGAAATAAAGAGCAAATGTCCTTCCGTGGTGGGCAAGGGAGTGGGAGAGTTGCGCGTCTTCAAGGCAATGAGGATTCCGCCGGCTAGGGGTTTTATGCATGAAAGATCCGTGATGGCAAGGTTTTGTTTAAATGGGGTATCTAAGAGGCCATTCGTCACGAGAAGTTGATCAAATCCAATGCGAAGTAGTGGTGCATTGAAAAGCTCCGAAGCAATCGCAAGAAGGGTTTTATTCCGAAAAAGTTGCTCCGCTTCCTTTTCTTCACGCCAACAATCGTACCCTTGTGCATAGAGATTGTGGATGGGGACGTTAGAAAACCCTTCCTGTGAGATCCCTAACCTGTGCGCAAGGGTTTGCTGAAGGGAGGATCGAAGTTGGTGAATGCGAGTAAGGGAAAGAATATTGTCAAACGCGATGTATCCATGTTCTCGGAAAAAGAGTCGTTGAGTAGAAGTAATCGTGAGCTTTTGCATGTTCTTACTCTCTTAGCGAGGAAATGCGAGTGATGGCTTCTTTGGCACAATCTTCTGTTTGAAAAGTAGATAGACGCACAAATCCTTCTCCATAGGTGCCAAAGCCAGTGCCTGGAATGGAGAGGATTCCAACGCGCTCTAGAAGCCATTCAAAAAAGGCCCATGAAGATCGACCATCTGTTTTCCACCAGATGTAGGGAGAATCTTTTCCGCCCCAGCAAGAAAATCCGAGTCGATCGAGACCTTGCTTGAGATAGTGTGCGCAGTTTCGATAGGAAGCAATTTGCGTTTCTGTTTCTTTTTGCCCCTGTGGAGTCATTGCAGCTTCTGCAGTTCGTTGAATGGGATAGGCGATGCCATTGCATTTAATTTCTTGGCGTTGTTCCCATAAGGGACCTAGGGGAATTTTTTCAATACCGTCGTGAACTTTCAATGCTTTGGGAATCACAGTAAAGCCGCAGCGAAGGCCTGTAAATCCGGCCGACTTAGAAAAACTGTAAAAGGCAATGACGCATTCTTTGGCACCGTCTAGTTCGTAAATGTGTTTTGGCACATCGGGAGAAGTGATAAAGGCTGCGTATGCTGCATCGAGAAGAATGAGTGCTTCGTGGGCACGTGCATAATCGATCCATTTTTGAAGAGTTGTTCGGTCCATAGCAACGCCTGTGGGATTATTGGGGGAGCAGAGGTAGAGAAGATCGCAATGATCTTCAGGGGGTTGTGGAAGGAAATCGCAGCTTTCAATGCAAGGCAGGAGATGGATGTTTTTTCTTCCAGACAGCTTGGAGACTTTAAAGTACGCAGGATAGGTGGGTTCAATAATGCCAATTTCAATATCCTTGGAGAAAAGTTCCTGCATCTCCGTTATGTCGCGGTTGATTCCATCGGAGATAAAGATTTCTTCTTCAGTAAGTTGGCATTCTTTAAAAAAATGGTTTGCAACAGCTTGGCGTAAAAATGAGTAGCCACAAGCAGGACCATATCCTCGTTTTCCTTCCATAGTGGTCATTTCTCGGGTTGCTTGAGAGAGCGCTTCTGCAAGAGAAGAAGCAAGTGGAAGAGCTATATCGCCTACGCCAAAATTGAGGATGGATCGATCCGGACAGGTTTTTCTCACTTCAATGAGCTTTTGCTCGATCAGGGGGAAGATGTAGGGCTCTTTTAATAACTGAAGGGTAGGTGCGAGCTGGACCATGATGAAAGCATCATACGCGCTTAGAAAGTATTTGCAAATTCTTTTGCAGGGCTGATGGAGGAAAAAGGGTCATGATTCCTCTTTTTCAGAAGGTCTACAATACTTCTCTTTATTGAAATTCAATCATTTTTGAGTGAAAATGGGGTAGTAAAATGACGATTTTTCAAGAACTCCAAAATCAAATTTCTACTATCGAAGAACGGATAGGGTACGTATTTCAAAATAAAGATTTGCTTGTCCTTGCACTGATTCATCGATCGTATTGGCACGAGAATCCCAATCTGGTTCCAGGTCACAACGAACGCCTTGAATTTCTCGGGGATTCCGTATTGGGGCTGATTGTGTCAGAGTATCTCTACACCCATCTCCCGCAAGAAG
>JAKAAD010000019.1 GCA_021802305.1 bacterium | reverse complement strand
TACACTCATGCTTATTAACGATCAAAGAGAGCAAATAGATCATCGCTGGGTACAGCTTGATCTTCTTATTTCTGATTTCCTTGATCAAAGCCGTCGCATCTAGATGCAGCGTCATACTATACATGCATGGAGTATGGTTGAGATAGTGATCAAAGGTTTCTTTGCGCTTCCAAGTAGAAACGTCGATGCATTTAAATCCCATGAACAATCTCTCCGCTCCTCTTTGCTTTGTTGAGAGCATGCTTTTTAGAACGCAGGAAAAATTGCAAAGGCACTCCCTCAAAGCCATATGCATTTCGAAACTGATGGATCAAATACTTGCGATAGGCTTCCGGCATGAGTGTAGCATTGTTGACAAAGAGGACAAATCGTGGAGGCGCAATATCGATTTGTGAAAGATAATAAATGCGAAATCTTTTTCCGGAAATCATAGGAGGACTATAGGTTTGCATAGCTTTCTCAAGAAATCGGTTGAGCTGTCCTGTTGTGATGCGTTTTTGAAGCGCTGCGTGCACCTGTTTGATCGCAGGAAAGACTTTTTCCAAAGATCGACCCGTAAGCCCGGAAAGAAAGAGCTTGGGACAATATTCTAAAAAGGGAACATCGAAAGATAAGCTCTTCTCACAGTGCTCCGTCCTTACTCCTTTGACGAGGTCCCACTTATTGAAGACAAGCACGCATCCTTTCCCTTTTTGCTCTAAATGCTCTGCAATGCGCTTTTCAAAAGACGTCAGACCTCGCACGCCATCTACTACCAAGACACAAATATCTGCTCGCTCTATGGCTTCTTCTGTGCGAATGGCTGCAAATTTTTCAACAGATTCCTTCTCCGACTTTTTGCGTCTTAAACCAGCTGTGTCCATGAGAATAAACGAGTCATCGCCCACCTTGATGTGTGTATCTATGGAATCGCGCGTCGTTCCTGGAAGCGCACTCACCGTGCATCGCTCTTCCTTGAGAAGAGCATTGACCAACGTAGATTTCCCCACATTTGCTCTTCCTACAATTGCAACGCGCACGGAAGGCCCCTCTTCTAATAGAGCAGATCGTTTCTCTCCCCTCTCCAACGCTTCATGCAATAACTCTACTACCTGAAAATTATGTAACGCAGAAACTCCCACCATGCATGGAATACCCAATGAACGAAATGCATGGAGAGCATCCAACTGAGAACGGTCATCGACCTTATTTACTGCGAGAAGAAGCGGCTTCTTTGCTTTGCGCAAAATTTCTGCAACTCGTTCATCTGAAGTCGTCACTCCTACCTGCGCATCTACGACCATAACGAGAATATCTGCTTCATCAATCGCCCTCTGGGTCTGTACCGCAATCGCATCCTGCATCTCAGAACGCACTCCCGTCGCAATTCCACCTGCATCAATTGCAATAAACGGCTGTCCAAAATGGTCCGACTGCGCGTGAATGCGATCACGCGTCACTCCCTCCTGTGGCGCTACGATTGCTCTTCTCGACCGACAGATCCGGTTAAATAAGGCGGACTTCCCTACGTTCGGTCTACCTACTAAAGCTATTGTTAAAATTTTTTTCACGATAAAAAATTACACATTCTTTTTGCTTCGACAAACAAGACCAAGCATACCCAAGAGAAAGATATGAAGAAGCAAGTTTCCATCGCATCGTTTCTTTTTCTTTCTGCACCCTAACTACTCGATGCACATGATAAAAACTATCTAGAGCGTTCGCAGTAAGGGCCCCTCCCTAGAAAATCAACTAAATTTTTGTAAGAATGGGGGAATTGCCGAGAGACTTCCAGGTCTGCTCTAGCGATACGCCTCGAGACCACAAATTTGTAAAAATAGCGTTTACCACATACCCTCCGGGAAGAGAATTTTTCATGTTAACATAACAATATTTTTGCGAAAAGTGAGAAGCTTAAAATCTTGCAAAGCAAGATAAAATCCATCATACTATTAAATCGGTGAAATACTTTATTATTATTTTAATCATTGCTTGTGGATTGATGTTCGGCTGTACCACGCTTCGCCTACCCAAAGAAGAGCCAGGCAAGTTGCATGTCTTTACGGCTAAAAAACCGATTCGGATTGCATTGGTACTAGGAGGAGGTGGATCCAAAGGCCTTGCGCAATTAGGAGCCATCAAAGAGCTTGAAGCTGCTGGAATTCGCCCTGATCTGATCGTTGGTTGTAGCGCAGGTTCTATGATCGGAGCCTTTTATGCCGATGATCCTACCTTGGCAACCATGGGTATGGAACTCCTCAAACTCAAACGATCCCATCTTTTAGATATGCATTTTTTCCCTTCGCGCTTTGGCCTTGCAAGGGGCCAATCCATACAGCAATTCATGGAAACACACCTAAAAGCCAAAACATTCGAACAACTCTCTATTCCTTTAATTGTCGTCGCAACAGATCTATTTACTGGCGAAATCATCGAACTTTCACAAGAGGAACTCCCTGTTGCCATCCGGGCTTCCTGTGCCTATCCAGGTATTTTTACGCCTGTTCTTTTGCATAATCGATATTTAGTTGACGGCGGTGTTTCCAGCCCGCTTCCTGTGGAAATTGCAAAAAAATATGGTGCAGACCTGGTGATTGTCATTGATGTGAGTGAAAAGCTCCCTCCCTCTAAACCCTCTCACTTATTCGGCGTCGCCAAGCGGAGCATGGAAATCATGTATGAGAAACTCGTACAACAAGCGCGCGCCCATGCAGATATTGTCATCAAGATGGATTTTCAAGATGTGGGGATGTTTTCCGAACATCTGAATCACTATTTTTATGAACATGGTCGACAGCAAGCATTGCAAATGATTCCAGCGATCAAAGAAGCACTTGCAAAATCTGATGCTATTGCCTCTTAAAATCAAAATTACTTTCATCATTACTCGATCTTCAGTGAAGGCTCTGTTGGATGGAATGCACAATTTCAATGAGCTCTTCTCGATGAAATCCTCTGACGTAATCTTGATCGTCAAATCCAATCACCCCTTCAAATAAGGAAAGCTTTTTTTGGATCAATGCGTGGATGTGCTCTTCAATAGTATGTCTCGTCACGAGCTTAAAGACTTGAACGCCGCGGTTTTGGCCAATGCGATGTACTCGATCTGTTGCTTGATTTTCGCGCGCTGGGTTCCACCAACGGTCATAGTGAATGACAACACTACCTGCTGTCAGATCAATGCCCACTCCAGCTGCTTGCAAAGATGCCACAAAGACAGAGCATTCCGGATCTTCGCGAAAACGAGCAACCTCTTGCTTGCGATGCAGTGTGGCTCCACGAATACTTGCATATCCAATTTGTTCGCGCTGAAGATAGCGTTCTATGAGATCCATCATTTCCAAATATTGAGAAAACACAACGAGTTTATGTCCGCTTCCCAATGCTTCCTGAAGAAGTTCTACAAAGAGATCCCATTTTCCACAGGGAATTTTCTCGAAGTGCTCGAACTCTTTTGTGATCAGCGTGGGATGATCGCAGATGCGTTTGAGCGTACTGATCAGAGAAAAGACATGGATATAAGAACTTGTGCGCTTCGCTTTCATAAGTTCTTCGAGAAGAAGATCTCTTCGCGCCAAAAAAGCTTTTCGATAGAGCTCTTTTTGGATGGGGGAAAGCGTGCAAAAGGCAATTTCTTCTATCTTTTCGGGAAGCTCTGAAAGAACATCTCTTTTTCTTCGCCGAAGAAGAAAGGGCTTGATGAGTTTTGTAAGAAGAGCCTTGCTCTTTACATCTTGCATTTTTTCAATCGGATAGACGAACAGTTCTTTAAAGGAGGCCATCGGGGGGAGATAATTAGGGAGAATAAGATCGAAAAGAGCTTTGAGCTCAAGTAAGCGATTCTCTACGGGAGTCCCCGTAAGACCTAAAAACATATTTGCTTGGATCTTTCTCAAAGCGCGATGTGTTTGTGATTCGGCATTTTTTGCATTTTGCACTTCATCAAAAATGGCAAGCGTAAAAGGCACCATGGCAAGAATCTTTTGTTCGCTCCGCAGTACTCCATAAGAAGTGAGCAGAATCTCTCCTTCTACTTCTAACGTTCGTCCTACGCCATAAAAAAGGGTGACACGCGGATTGGGTAAAAATTGTTTCAGCAATTCTTCCCAGTGGTACAGCACAGAAGTAGGGCAAACGATGAGGATCTTTGCTGTTGGATCTATCCCTTTGATCCCCGCAATGAGCGCCATCGCTTGATGCGTTTTGCCTAAACCCATTTCGTCGCAGAGAAGTCCAGAAAGCCCATAGGTAAAAAGAAACCACAACCAGCGCACGCCTATCTCTTGATAAGGGCGAAGAGAACTTCTCAATCCAATGCATGGAGGAAGAACATCGACAACCATATTTTCCAGGTGCGCAACGAACGCTCGCGTCTTTTGATCCGCGACACTCTTTCCCAAAGGCAGATGCATCTCTTCAAACACATTAAGGCGCAACCATGCAAGTGTATGTACTTTGAGTTCTTTTCCTTTCTTGAGCCAATTTTTTTTAGGAATTTGTTTGAGCCAATTCCATCTCGGAAGTCTTAAGAGTAAGCATCCCGCATTCGAGAGTAAATAGGAGGCGCGATTTTGCAATGCTTGCCAAATTGCAAATGGCGATACCTCTCCCAATTCTGAGCGGTACATGCACTCAATCACCCACTCCTTCCCCTTCTGCTTCATGCAAAGCAAATGGAGTGTCAATGTCTCCGGACGCGTAAGCTCTCGAGCGGAAGAGAGCAACAAAGGTCGAAGAAGCGGGTATTCATAAAGAACAAAATTCTCTTCCTCAGAAGGAGCAAGGATTTTTTCTCGTGCATAAGAAGGAGGAAGTCGAAAAGAAGCAGGGATCGCACAAAATCCTTCCCCTTCCACATAGGTATATTCTCCTAAGATCAACACTTCTTTTTCTTTGTATTCTTCTCGAAAGAAAAAGCGCGGCGCGATTTGGATTTTTCCATCCCATGTCAATTGAATCTCTAATCCACTTTTTTCTAGTGGCGATTGCATGGCAAAAAAGCCCTTTACGTATTCAAGCTCGTGATGTGCCTCGATAAAGTCAGGAATTGCGTCTTTTTTTACGACAAGCCCAGGTTGGATCATGGAAGTCCCATGGGCTTTCCCAAAAAAGCCCTCTTTTTCAATATAGATCCATCTTCCACAATCGATATAGGACTGAGTCAGTGGCGTCGCAAGATGCGACGTAAAGATGAGCCCTTCTTCTGTCATTTGATATTGCAAGCGCATTTCCATTGAAAAGAGATGTGTCGAAAATCCTTCAAACTGATTGAGCCAATTGCGATGTCTATCGATGAAATCAGAAATCTCATTCGGAGAAATGATCTGTTCTGATCCATGAAAGAGAGGAGATTCGAGAAGAGCAAATCCTTGATTGGGAAGATAGACCCAGGGCCCAAAGCTTTCAGCGCCTTCTTGGTGTAAATCCCCCGCTTCGAATACTCCACAAGTAATGTGCAGATGGTGTTTTTTATCAAAAAAAAGATGGTATTTGGGGGCAATCGCACCCTCGTGTACAACTGCATTGTCCAATGTTCTCTTTACGAGTTCTAAATGGCGTCTAAAGAGCTCTTCGATTCCCTCGCGATCCAACCACTCTTTTTCAAGAAGAGGATCGGTACGTATGAGAAAAAAACCTGATTTTGGCACATAGAGCCATTCTCCTATGCGAGTTCCCTCTTCTTCCGGAATAACGAAAGAACCTTTCGCAGGTTTATGTTTGAGCCACATCTTCTTCTCTTTTGCGTCGTAGTGCATCGCTTCCACACCGGAATGAGGTTCCGCGTAAATGGGAAGGGGAAACTTCATCCCTTTCAAAACCCATAAAAGTTCTGGCCAAAAGAGTTCCGAGATATAAAAGATCGCATGCCACGATCCAAAATGAAGGGATAGCTCATTTGGAATAGGCTCTTTCTCTCGAATAGAAAGTTCATATTTTTCACCTGCTTCTTCTAATAGCATCCACTCTTTTGCAAGATCAGACCAAAAGGAGAGCTCGTAACGCAATTGGGTACTTGGCCGATTTTCTCGCCACAGTTTGATTTCTTCTGGAGGTAAATGAGAAAATTTTAAAGAAGTCTCTTCTGTTTCTACGTCTCGATCGAAGAGAAGACGCCTGCATGCCTCTTTCCCCTTTACACCCATCCCCTCGATGCGCACGAGTCGTTTTCCACTTTCAGAAAAAGCTTCCCATCCATCCTCTCTTTCGACAAAAGAAGAAGAATAATCAAGTTGTTCTGCTGCATGACAACATAATCGATTCCACAAAGAAGATCGAAAGCGCACATGTAGAGGTTTTTCATGGTGATGGAAAATCTGCGCAAGGGCTGTTCGAATGTGTGTACATCTTTCTCCTCTTTCACATGTGCAAAAAGAATCAATGAGTTTTCCATCATCATTGAGGTGCAAAAAAGGCCAAAAGTGCTCCTTTTTGGGACCGAGGACCTCTATTTGATAGGTACCCTCAGAAAAAAGAATTTGACCTATGCGCAGCGCTACCCCTTTCTTCATCATGCATTAGACCTATTGCAGAGGAGGTTCCCGAAAAGACATGCTCCGCTGGCCCTATCATCTCAAGTGTTCCCTTTCCTTCCAAGAGATGTACGATGAGACTTCCCCCACGCATCTTTACATGGATGGGAAAAGAGACCTCGCACACCTTCGAAACGATCCATGCAACGGCGATCGCACCAGACCCGCAGGCAAGAGTTTCTCCTTCCACTCCTCTCTCATAAGAGCACATTTCTACTTCTTTCTGAGACGTAACGCGAACAAAATGAATATTAGCCCCTTCTGGTTGAAGCGCGGGATGAAAACGCAACGCCCGCCCCATGGTTACTACGGGCACGATGCCAACACCTTGTACAAATGCGACACCATGGGGAACCCCTGCCTTCACTACATACAAAGGCCCTTGCTGCGTATCCAATGGCCAATGCATTACTTGCGGCACGGGAAATTCTACAGCGATCTTTCCCTCTTTTTGCACGCAAGGGAAAATGCCTTCTTCTGTTTCCACAGTGATCTTGGGAATGCCTAGTACCAGAGCAATGCAACGAAGCGCATTGCCGCACATAGCAGCCCTGCTTCCATCTGCATTGAAAAACTCCATGCGACAGGTTGCGATGTTTGAAGGCTTGAGCACGATGACGCCATCTGCACCAATGCCCATTTTTCGATGACACCATTTCGCAATTTGTTCTTTCGCAAATGGAACATGCCGCTCTCTTTGATCAAAGAGGATAAAGTCGTTTCCGAGTCCTTGAACTTTTACAAACTCGAGCTTCACACGAGATCTTTATACGAATTTACAACTTTGTGAATCAGGCCAAATTCCTTCGCTTCATCAGCACTCATCCAAGTATCTCTTTCGATCGCTGCATCAATGGTTGCGGCCTTTTGCCCTGTCTCCTTGGCATAGAGATCGACGAGCTGCTTACGCGTTTTTATGATTTCCTTTGCGTGTATCTCAAGATCCGTTGCATGTCCCCTGATGACAGCGCTTATCGAAGGCTGATGAATCATAAACCGCGCATTTGTCGTAGAAAATCGTTTATCTTTATTCGCACAAAGAGCAAGAACAGATCCCATCGAAGCTGCCATCCCCGTGACCAATGTGACGATCGGAGATGTCAACATCTTGATCTGGTCCCAAATCGCAAAGCCCGCATCAATGGACCCCCCGGGAGAATTAATGATGAAGAGAATAGGCTTACCAGGATTACTTAGTTCGAGATACCACAATTTGCGAATGATATCTCTTGCTGATTCATTCGTAACGGCATCGCTTAAAAAAACGCGCCGCGATTTGAGCAACACTTCATCAATTCGATCATCGAGAAGGTGAAGCTCTGCAATCGCCTTTTTGGCAGCTGGTTCTTCTGGTTCTTGTGACATCTTGACCTTTATATTACCCCGACAGGGAGCTCCGCGTAAAGGGGGAACGCGCGCAAAAGAGCTGCAACGTCCTCTTGTACTTGTTTGAGAACTTGACTGTCCATTGTTACCTTTACCTGGCTCTCAGGAGCTGATTTTGTCGCTTTGAGAATGGCAACGATCCAACCGGCAATTTGTTTCATCTCTTTTTCTTTCATCCCTAAACTCGTCATCGCTGGAGTCCCCAACCGCACTCCTGAAGTAATCCACGGGCGATGGACGTCAAATGGAATGCTATTGCGGTTTACTGTCATGCGTGCTTCGCGAAGCGCACATTCTGCCTGTTTTCCCGTCAAGCCAAACGTTGTAGCGGCATCAAAAATGACGATGTGATTATCTGTTCCATCTGTCAAGACTTTTACCCCATACGTCTTGAGCTCCTCTGCCAATGCGCGTGCATTGTCGACCACTTGATGAGCATACTCTTGAAATTCCTGGGCATTTGCTTCCTTAAAAGCAATCGTTTTTGCTGCGATGACATGGGGAAGCGGGCCACCTAAGACGAGTGGACATCCTTTATTTACCACATCTCGATACTCTTCCGTACATAAGATGAGACCCCCTCGTGGTCCACGCAATGTTTTATGCGTTGTCGACGTCACAATATGTGCGTAGGGGATGGGATTCCATTCTCCTTCCATAGCCTTTCCGGCAACCAGCCCGGCAAAGTGAGCCATATCCACCATAAGCGTCGCTCCAACGCTATCGGCAATTTCTCGCATGATGGCAAAATTGATCTTGCGCGGATAGGCAGAATACCCTGCTAAGAGAATCAATGGCTTTTCCTTCATTGCCTGCTGTTTCAATCCTGCATAATCTAACAGTCCTGTTTTGCGATCGACATCATAAGTCACAGCATGCATCATTTTTGCGGAGATATTGTGGCGATATCCATGGGTCAAATGTCCCCCGGAATTTAAGGACATTCCCAAAACTTTTTGATTCACCAAGAGTTCTCGAACGCGCTCGTACTCTTCAGGAGAGAGTTCATCCAGAGTCTTTTTGCCCAAGCGATCTACTTCTCGATTCTGTATGCGGTGCACGAGAATAGCCCAAAAGGCCAATAGGTTAGCATCTGCCCCTGAGTGCGGTTGTACATATGCATGCTCACATTGAAAGAGTTTCTTTGCTTCAGCGGCACATGCTTCTTCTAATACATCTACGTTTTCGCATCCTGCATAAAAGCGATGAAATGGATATCCTTCTGAATATTTGTCCGTCAGCCAATTGCCCATTGCGAGTTGCACGGCAAGAGAAGAAAAGTTTTCAGATGCAATGAGTTTTAAATAGCTCCTTTGATCTCTTAATTCTTGGAGAATGCGTTCCGCTACAAGAGGGTATACAGAATGAATATGATCGAGCGCCGCTAGCACCGCAATCGCGCTTTTTTTTTCTTTTCCCTTCAGGAACATGATGAAAATAACGCTCGAGAAAAGACACCGTTGTCCCCTTGTCTTGTCCTAGTTCTGCAATGACCATAATCTCAAATGCAAGAATCGCCGATGCGCGTGTATCCCGTCAAGTCAAAACATTTAGCTCATTACATCTCTTGCATAACTAAGCTTTTGTCAATTTTGGGGTTCTTCGGTCAAAATCATCCCCAACATCGAAGAAGCCTTAGTGACGCAAGAGGTCTATTAAAACTTGGGACTGTAACGCAACCAGCCGCCGCTATGAATATGATGATTTTCTCCTTGCTCGTATCGGTTGTCGTCTATGAGAACCTTAAATTCACAATCAACAAACGGCTTGTCTGTCTCCCAAATCCACTCATCTGGTCCATGATTTTTCAATTGGACGCCCTTGTCCCAATGTAAGCCACCGCCATTTCCCCGAATGTAGAGATTATGGTTCATCCCCGTGTTATAATTGACGACAATTTTTGTGTGTTTAGAGCTTTGCTTTCCTTTGAACATACACCCTCCCTCTTTTGTATTTTGATACATACACTATCTCTTTGTCAAGTAAAAATTTTACACATCCTCTAAAGGCTTGCGATTTTTTTCTTGATGTATTGCAAAAAACAGACTATCCTGTCTTTATGAGTCAAAATCTTACGCACATTTTATCTCTACAAGATATCGACATGAAGATGATCCGTCTCATGCGAGTCAAATACGAAAGACAGAAGGAAATTAAACAACTTGAGGATCTTCGAAATGAACTCCGAACGCAGCAAGAAGAAAAGCAAAAAGAACTCGATCAGCTCAGCAAGGCCATTGCGGCTTATGAAGAAAAGATTCAAGAGATCAACGCTCGTATCAAAAAGCTCGAGCACGAACAAAGTTTGGCAAAAAGGGCAGACCTTTTCAACACCTTGACGCAAGCAATGACGCAAGCAGAACGCGAACGGATTGCCATAGAACAAAAAGTTTCGGAACTCGTTGACAAACGCGTTGCGGAAGAGGAATCTCTCGAAAAAGTGAAAGCGAGTCTCTCAACTTCCGAAGCGAATAGCTTAGCTCTAGAAAATGAGATTCTCTCTAGCATTCGATTGATTAACGAAGAGGGTTCTACCCTGCAAGAACAAAGAAAGGAATTAGCTAAGACAGTAGATTCGGAAATGCTTGCTATTTACGAAAGACTTTTGCGCAATAAAAAAGATCGCGTCGTCGTTCCCATCGAAAATCGCACTTGTAGTGGTTGTCATATTGTGCTCACTGCACAACAAGAAAATCTCGTACGCAAAGCAGATGCTCTCGTATTTTGTGAGCATTGCTCGCGTATATTGTATTGGCCGGAAGAGGCCCCGGCGATAACAACAGGAGAAGAGGCGGCTCCTGTTCGTCGACGCCGCCGCCGCTTAGCCAGCGCATAATATTTCTCCGGGAAAGCATGCAATCGCTGCTGCACATCGTGCAGGAGAGGAAAGTCTGGACTTCACAGGAAGGGGTACCAGAGAAAGACTGGGAGCCGCAAGGCTACGGAAAGTACCACAGAAAACACGCCGCTAGTGTGCACATTGCATCTAGACAGGTTTGAAAATGCTCGCATAAGGTGTGGGCCGCACTGAGAAGCAATTCACAGGCGAGGCAAACCCTACCCGAAGCAAGAATGGTCGCTGTTTGTGCTTCCGCATAAGTGACCAAGCTATTTCGCTCGAGCGCTTTGGCGACAAGGCGCCTAGAAAAATGATTGCACAACGACAGGATCCAGCTTATCGCTTTCCCGGACTTTTTTTCTTCTGCAGCGGATGCGCCTTTTGATATATCTCCCTTTTTAATCTCGGTGAAACCTGAGTATAGATCGTCGTTGTTGCAAGAGACTTATGGCCTAAAAGCATCTGGATGATCTTCAAATTCATCCCTTTTTCCAACCAATGTGTGGCAATCGTGTGACGAATAGTATGAGGGGTCACACACCCCACGATTCCACTTGCGCAAAGGTACATTTTAAAAAGGCGATCCACAGAGCGTGCACTCAGGCGCTTTCCCCATCGATTCAAGAAAATAGCTTGTCTATCTATTTCTCCTTTGCGCTTTTTCCCTTTCAATGTCCGGTCCTTGCTCTCGAGATATTTGGTAAGCCACGCGCACGCTGTTGCCGTCATCGGCACGATTCTCTCTCTTTTTCCCTTTCCCATGACGCGAATGGTTTGCTGTACAGGATCAAAATCAACACGATTTGTCCCCACAAGTTCACTGAGGCGCAACCCACTGCTATAAAAAAGCTCCATGAGAGCACGATCACGTAATCCAAAATAAGAATGACTATCCGGCAACCCGAAGAGACGTTCTACTTGCTCA
The DNA here is from genome assembly GCA_021802305.1 of bacterium. Lineage (GTDB taxonomy): Bacteria > Chlamydiota > Chlamydiia > Chlamydiales > Rhabdochlamydiaceae > JAKAAD01. The sequence continues at coordinate 1,937 of JAKAAD010000019.1, read as the reverse complement.
TAGGTCAATATTGTGGGTAAGACTTTAGGGACCTTGGGACGGTCTATTTCTAGCATGGGATTGTGCTCCCAAAGCTTTTCCTTGAGGAGAAAAGAAAAAAAAGACCGCAATGTAGAAAGCTTGCGCACCACACTCCTTCGAGCAGCGCCTTTTCTTGCAAGCTCAGCTAAGTATGAGCGCACCCCTTGCTTATTCACATTCTCAATCTCAGGAATCACTCTCTGAAAATGTGCAAGATCTATTGCATAGTTACGCACTGTGTGTGGGGACGCCCCCTTCACATGCGTCAAATAGTGCAAAAAAAAATCGACGAGTTGATCAAATTTCATTTTTATAGTACTTCAAAAGTAATGATACGCACACTTGCAGTTTTTTACGGTATCGTCTTTCTAGCCTTGGGTATTTTGGGTTTTATTGAAAAAGTATCCCCCAACTATATGCTCTTCTATGTTTTTCACATTAATGTACTTAATAATGTGCTCTACTTCATTACTGGAATCTTTGCCTTCTGGACCGGATTTAAATCCCGCCATGCATCGATTCTTTATTTTCAAATTTTCGGCGTGATCTACCTCGTTTGGTCTATTCTCGCCTTCTACTACGGGAACGAAAAACCCGTCTTCAGCGTCATTGCCAATAATATTGCTGACGCGGTACTCTATCTTTGCATTTCCCTCATTACCCTCTGGATTGGTTTTGGACTTGCATATAAGTCCTCGAGGGGAGAGCCTCATTCTTAATACGCTTAACGCGCCATGATAAAGCTGAATGGAATCACAAAAAAAGTGGGCCCTCGTGTTCTCTTTGAAGATGTAACCGTTTCCTTTGGGGAACACCGATATGGGTTGACAGGACCCAATGGAGCAGGAAAATCCACGCTCCTTCGCATCATCATGGGACAAGAAGATCCTACCTCGGGCAGTGTCATCCTTCCAAGAAAAGTGGGCTTTTTGAAACAAAGTCTGGACCCCTATCTCGACATCAGGGTCATCGATGTGGTGATCATGGGAAATGAGCGTCTGTGGAACGCTCTTACCGAACGAGACAGACTATATACCATGGACATCACAGATGAAATCGGGCTACAGCTCGCAGGCCTTGAAGAGATCATCCATGAAGAAAATGGATATACTGCAGAAAGCGACGCAGAAGTCCTTCTCTTAGGGATTGGCATTCCTTCCACAGCTTTTCATGCCCCCTTGCGCACCTTGCCGACCGATCAACAGTTTCGCGTACTCCTTTGCCAAGCACTTTTTGGCCACCCGGAAGCACTGCTTCTCGATGAACCTACCAACCACCTCGATCTGGAATCTATTGGTTGGTTGGAACAATTTCTTCACGGATATGAGGGAACCCTCATTGTCGTGAGCCACGATCGCCACTTTTTGAACGCAGTTGTCACGCACATTGCCGATATCGACTATGATTCCATCATCGTCTACCCTGGAAATTACGACGACATGCTCGTTGCAAAAACTTCAGTACGCGAACGTGCAGAGCATGAAAATAAGTCCAAAGAAAAAAAGATCGCGCAACTCAGAGAGTTTGTTGCCCGCTTTGGCGCAGGAACGCGTGCAAGTCAAGTCCAATCGCGCTTAAAAGAGATTGAGCGCCTTGAGCCCCAAGAGCTCAAAAAATCGAATATCCAGCGCCCCTATATCCGCTTTTATCCCCCGGAAAAACCCTCTGGGCAAGTCGTCCTTCGTGCCCAAGGTCTCTATAAATCATACAATGGCCATTCTGTCATTAAGAATTTTTCCATCGATATTACGCGCGGAGAAAAAATTGGTGTCATCGGGAATAATGGGCGCGGCAAATCTACCCTTCTCAAAATGCTTGCAGGGAAATTAAACCCCGATAGCGGCCGCATCGAATTGGGACATCAGGTAGAAATTGGCTATTTTCCTCAAAATCACGCTGACGTCATTGACAAATCG
>JAKAAD010000115.1 GCA_021802305.1 bacterium | reverse complement strand
TTCTTTCGCATAATTTTGCATCAAATGGGGAAGGATCTTTTAAGCACTGCTCTTAAAAATGGTAGTAATGATAACATTACACTCCTCTTGATTAGGATAATGTGACTATTTACTTAGACAATAATGCAACCACGAGCATGGATTCCCGCGTGATCGAAGCCATGCTGGAAGAATTTTCTTATCCTGGAAATAATCCCTCTGCAAGTCATTCCCTAGGTCAAGAAGCCAAAGGGCGTCTTCAAAAAGCTAGGGAGACAATTGCAAAATACCTAGGCGTGAATCGAGAAGAGATCTTTTTTACTTCCGGTGGGACGGAATCGATGAATATGCTTCTGCATGGCTTTTTAAGCAACTTCTCTTCTTCCAATATCATTACTTCCAATGTAGAACACTCCTCTGTCTATGAAACGCTTCTTCGCTTTGCAAAGCGAGGGCACACTCTCTCCTTCCTGCCCGCTGGTCTTCTTGGAGCTGTCTCTCCTCAAGATGTGAAAGCTGCCCTGCAACTTTCCACGAAACTCATTGCTTTATCTGCTGTGAATCATGAAACAGGAGTAAAACTGGATATAGAAACCGTCGCAGCTATCGCGCAAGAAGCGCGCGTGCCTTTCATCGTTGACGGAGTAGCTCTCATGGGAAAAGAGCGCTTCACCATCCCCAAGGGGGTTTCCGGTATGGGATTTTCTGGCCATAAATTTCATGCCCCAAAGGGATCTGGGTTTATTTTCCTACGGGGAGATCTTCCCTTCCACTCTCTCTTGACAGGGGGCAACCAAGAATATGGCAAGCGTGCTGGGACAGAAAATCTTCCTGCCATCGTAGGACTAGCCAAAGCGATCTCCCTACTCGAAAAAGAACTCCCTCAAGCATCCCACCGCATGGCCATGCTTCGCGATCGGCTGGAAGCTGGTTTGTTACAGGCCTGTACTCCCGTTGTCGTCAATGGCATGGGTCCTCGCATTGCCAATGTCTGCAATGTTGCCTTTCCCGGGGTGAAAGGAGAAGATCTCCTCATTGCGCTCGATATGCATGGAGTTTCCGCAAGCCATGGCTCTGCCTGTAGCTCCGGAGCCCTAGAGCCCTCGCGCATTTTGAGGGAAATGGGGGTACCTTATGCAAGTGCGTCGCTTCGCTTTTCCCTCAGTCGTTTTACCACGGAAGAGGAAATCGATCGCTGTATTAAAATCACAGCTCAGCTCGTCGAGCAGCTACGAAGCTATTAACCAGAACCCCAAACAGGCCGTGACCTGTTTGAGGTTCCGGTTAATAGGCTCGACGAAATCGCTACCCTTGGCTAAAATAAAGGGAAGATGTCAACGATGGAACAGCCACTCCCTAGAGCAAAGAGCAAGCTTGATCAACTGAAAGAATGGACGACCATCGTTGCAGATACGGGGGAATTCGAAGAAATCAAGAATTTCCACCCCACGGATGCAACGACTAACCCCTCGCTCATCCTAGCAGCTTCCACGAAGCCAGAATACCAATTCCTCATCGAAGAAGCCATCCAATGGGGCAAAAGACACGCAAAGAGTGCAAAAGAGAGTGTCTATCAAATCCTCGATAAACTCTTTGTCAACTTTGGAAAGGAAATTCTCAAGATTATCCCAGGCCGCGTTTCTACAGAAGTCGATGCTCGACTTTCCTTTGATGTAAAAGGGAGCATTGAAAAGGCACGCCACCTCATTTCTCTGTATGAAGAAGCGGGCATCCCTCGAGAGCGCATTTTCATCAAGCTTGCTTCTACATGGGAAGGAGCCGAAGCTGCGCGCTCCTTGAAAAAGAAAAGATCCATTGCAATATGACATTGATGTTTAGCCTTCCTCAAGCAATCATCTGCGCCGATGCCAAAGCAACGCTTATCTCCCCTTTTGTCGGTCGCATTCTTGATTGGTATAAAAAGGCAGAAGGTAAGGATTTTGCTCCAGAGAAAGATCCAGGCGTGCTCTCTGTAACGCAGATCTACAATTATTACAAAAAGATGGGAATCAAAACCCACATTATGGGAGCAAGTTTTCGCAATTCCGGAGAAATTCTCGAGCTCGCTGGATGTGATCTGTTGACGATCGCTCCAAAATTTCTTGAAGAGCTTAGTGAAGCGCAGGGCTCCGTTATGCGAAAGCTACATCCGGAAACTTCGAAAACAATGCAGATCGAACGACTTCAGCTTGATGAAAAAGGGTTTCGTTGGCTGCTCAATGAAAATGCCATGGCTACGGAAAAGCTCTCGGAAGGAATTCGCAAGTTCAGCGAAGACATCGTAAAACTAGAAAAGCTTTTACTCCAAAAACTGTAGATCTGAAAACATCCACAAACAGCAAAAAGGGCAACTTGCGGATGCATTGATTCACGCACAATTCCCTTGATGGCAAGGGAGACTTATACCCAGGAAAATTCTAAGGCCTTTTCTTCTTCTCGTTCCAAGGAGCGCGTTCGTTTTTGATATTCTTCAAATCCAGTACCGCCAGGAATTTTATGCCCAACGATAATGTTCGATTTGAAGTCTAACAAGTAATCCGTCTTGCCTTCACAAGCAGCTTCTGTGAGCACTCGTGTTGTTTCTTGGAAAGATGCCGCAGAATTAAAGGATTCTGTGCCCAAAGAGGCTCGAGTGATTCCAAGTAGTACGGGAGCTGCTTTTGCAGGCCGTCCCCCCTCTTCGATCACTTTGCGATTTATGCGGTGGAAAACCTTTTTATCCACATCTTCTCCATACAAGAATGTC